>DASSQM010000158.1:0-3967 GCA_035702465.1 Anaeromyxobacter sp.
ACCGCGCCGCGGTCGCCCTCGCGCACGGGCGCGCCGGCCGCGGGCGCCACGTAGTCCGCCCCCGGCCCCGTCCCGACCTCCGCGCCGCCGACCTCGCTCGCCGCGCTCCACCCGCCGCCGCGATCGCCTCCGCCGCGCGGCGCGGGGCGCCCCTCCGCGGGCTCCGCGCCGCCGTGCCAGGCGCCGGCGTGCTCCTCGCGCTCGCCGCGGCGCTCGCGCTCCCGGGTCACCACCTCGCTCGCGGCCCGCGCCGCGCGGCGCGCCTCGCGCGGCACCGCCTGCGAGTCACCGAACGCCTTGCCGAGCAGCGCGGCGCCCGCGATCCCTGCGGGGATCCTGGCGAAGCCGCTGCCGAAGAGCGCGCGTCCAACGAGGAACGTTCCGGCGGCGCCTGCGAGGAGCCGCGTGCGGGGCGCCCAGTGCCGCTGGAACGGATCGGGCAGCGGGCCGGGCCTCGGCCCCGCGCCCTGGAGCGCCGGGACGGCCTCGGCGGTCTCGTGCGGCTCGAGGCGATCCTCCACGCCCACGACGCCGCGCACGAGGCGCACGCCGCGGATCACCTGCCCGTGCTCCGCCGAGAAGATCGGGCCCGAGAGCTCGACCTTCCCCTCGTGGCACACGACGCGGATCGCGCCCGGGTGCGCGGCGAGGCGCCCGAGCTTCGCCCGCACCCGCTCCACGACGACCTCGTCCGGCGCGTGCTCGCGCTCGACGCGCGCCGCGGCCTCGTGCGCGAGCCCGCGCGCCCGGTGCTGCAGGTCGCGGGCACCCGCCTCGACCGTCCCCTCCACCTCGCGGAGCACGCGCCCCGCGCGCTGCACCGCCTGCGACCGCCGCGCGGCGCCGCGCCGGGGATCGAGCAGGTACATGAGCCCGACGCCCGCCGCGAACCCCGCGAGACCGGCGGAGAGGCGTCCGCCGCTCGGGCGCCGCCGCTTCTCGAACATGGATGCCATGGAATCCTCCCGACGGAAGCCTAGTCATCCACGGCGCCCCGACGTCGCCGCGTGAGCACCGAGGAGGCGGGGACGACGAGCGGACGCTCACCTCTCCGCCGGCGGGAGACGCGCGTGGCCGACGGGCCGGTTCGCATCGGCGGGCGCCCCCGCGACGGGGCGGACGCGCTCCTCGGCGCGCGGTTGCATCGCGCGGCCTGGGGCGTCGCCGAGCCGGTCCGGTCGCTCGCCGAGCTGGGCCCTCCGTCTACGTCCCCCGCCGCACCTCGACGGTGAGGTGCGCCACGCCCGGCACCCGGGCGATGGCGGCGCGCACCTCCTCCGCCGACGATCCGCGCTCGCTCACCACGGACACGATGGCCGCCACGTGGCCAGGGCCCACCCGCCACAGGTGGAGGTCGCTCACGCGCTCGCCTCCGCGCGCCTCCACGGCGCCCCGGATGGCCGCCGCGACGCTTCCTTCCGGCGCGACGTCGACGAGCACGCGTCCCGTGTCCCGCGCGAGGAGCACCGACCACCGCGCGATGACCGCCGCGCCCACGAGCCCCATGGCCGGATCGAGCCAGGTCGCCCCCACGAACCGCCCGAGCGCGAGCGCCGCGAGCGCGAGCACGGACGTGAGCGCGTCCGCGAGGACGTGCAGGTAGGCCGCGCGCAGGTTGTGATCCGCGTGCCCGTGCTCCCGGTGGTCGTGGTCGACGTCGTGCTCGCGCTCGAGGTCGTGGTCGTGGTCGAGGTCGCGTCCGCCGTCGTGGTGATGATCGTGATGCCCGTGCGAGTGCCCCCCGCCCCTCGCCAGGATCGCCGCGCTCGCCACGTTGACGAGCAGCCCCAGCGCCGCGACCGCCATCGCCTCGTCGAACGCGATCGCGACCGGTGCGCGGAGCCGTTGCGCCGCCTCCCAGCCGATGAGGATCGCCACGACGCCGAGCACCACCGCGCTCGTGTAGCCGGCGAGATCGCCGACCTTGCCCGTCCCGAACGTGAACCTCGGATCGCGCGCGTGGCTGCGCGCGTACCGGTACGCGAGCGCGGAGATGCCGAGCGCGCCCGCGTGCGTCGCCATGTGCCACCCGTCGGCGAGCAGCGCCATGGAGTTGTACACCGACCCCGCCAGGATCTCGCCCACCATCATGGCGGACGTGAGCGCGACGACGACCCACGTCCTCTTCTCGTTCGCGTCGTGGCCGCGGCCGAGGAAGACGTGCTCGTGCGTCCACGGATCCGGGGCGGTTGCCCGCATGGCGTCCTCCGCGCCGGGTTCTACCGCGGCCGCGGCGGCGGCGGCCAGCGCCCCGCCGTCTCCCCGAGACCCGCGCCCCGCCCCGGCCCTATCCTGGGGGCATGCACCTCTTCGAGCCGCTCCCCCTGCGCTCCGTCACGCTGCGAAACCGGATCGCCGTGTCCCCGATGTGCATGTACTCGGCCGAGGACGGCCGCGCGAACGACTGGCACCTCGTCCACCTCGGCGCCCGCGCCGCGGGCGGCGCTGGCCTCGTCGTGTTCGAGGCCACCGCGGTGGAGGCCCGCGGCCGCATCTCGCCCGCCGACCTCGGCATCTGGGAGGACGCGCAGGTCGAGCCCCTCGCGCGCGTCGTGCGCTTCGTCGAGGCGCAGGGCGCGGTCCCGGCGCTCCAGCTCGCCCACGCCGGGCGCAAGGCGAGCACCCGCCCGCCATGGGATCGGGAGGGCGCGCCGATCCCTGCGGCCGAGGGCGGCTGGACGCCGGTCGCCCCGAGCGCGATCGCGTTCGCCGACGGGTACACCGCCCCGCGGGCGCTCGACGCGCACGGGATCGCGGAGGTGGTGCGCGCCTTCGCGGCGGCCGCGCGCCGCGCCGGGGCGGCCGGGTTCCGCGCGCTCGAGATCCACTCGGCGCACGGGTACCTCCTGCACGAGTTCCTGTCCCCGCTCTCGAACCGGCGCGAGGACGCGTACGGCGGCTCCTTCGAGAACCGCACGCGCCTCGCCCGCGAGGTGGTCTCGGCGGTGCGCGCCGCCTGGCCGGAGCGGCTCCCGCTCCTCCTGCGCATCTCCGCCACCGACTACGCGCCGGGCGGCTGGGATCCGGACCAGTCCGTCGAGCTCGCGCGCATGCTCCGGCCGCTCGGCGTGGACCTCGTCGACACCTCGTCCGGCGGGCTCGTCCCGGGCGTCCGCGTCCCCGTCGGCCCCGGGTACCAGGCGGCGTTCGCCGAGCGCATCCGGCGCGAGGCCGGCGTCGCGACCGGCGCGGTCGGGATGATCGTCGGGCCGGAGCAGGCCGACCACGTCATCCGCACGGGTCAGGCCGACCTCGTCCTCCTGGCGCGGGAGATGCTCAGGGATCCGCACTTCCCGCTGCGAGCCGCCAAGGCGCTGGGGCACCCCGCGCCCTGGCCGCGGCAGTACCTGCGCGCGAAGTGAACGCCGTCCTCCCAGCGTTCATCCACCCCCCATGCCGCGCGCCCCCGCCGCCGCCGTCGCGCTCGCCCTCGCGTTCGCGTGCGTCCGCGCGCCCGTGCCGGGTCCGGCGGGCGCGCCTCCTCCGGCCTCGCCCCCCGTCCGCTTTCGCGCCGAGGACGTCCCCGCCCAACTCCACCCCGCGCTCGTCCGCGTCGAAGCCGCCGAGAAGGCGCTCCGCGACCAGCTCGCCGCGCGCATGGCCTCGGAGCTCGCCGCCGGAGGCGTGGTGCGGGCGCTCTCCGTCTGCCAGCGCGACGCCCCGGCCTTCGCCGCCGCCGTCTCGGCGCAGACCGGCGTGGAGGTCGGCCGCGTCGCCGCGCGGCCGCGCCACGGCGCGCCGCCGCGGGCGTGGATGGCCCCGCTCCTGGAGGAGCTCGCGACGAGGCGCGCGGCCGACGTGCACGCCGTGGTCCTCGATCTCGGCGACCGCCTGGCCCTCCTCCGCCCCATCGCCGTCGGCGCCGCGTGCCTCGCCTGCCACGGGTCGCCGGACCGGGTTCTGCCGGAGGTGAAGATCGCCTCCGACGGCGGGCCCACCGCGTACGCCGAGGGCGACCTGCGCGGGT
>DASSQM010000159.1:0-5761 GCA_035702465.1 Anaeromyxobacter sp.
GTGTGGAGCGCCCACGCGACCGGGCCGTCCGCCCCGAGCGCCGCCGCGGTGTAGGCCCATTGCGGAAGCACGGGCGTCTCCGCGACGGTCGCGAGCGCCGGCCGCGCCGCGGCGGGCAGGAACGTGCGCGTCCAGCCCGGCGGCAGCGTCGCGCCGACGGCGTGCGGCGCGACCGAGCGCCGGCCCACCTTCACCTCGCGCAGGACCGCGAGCGCCCCGGTGCGCGGATCGACGCCGACCGGCCTCCGCCCCGGCAGGAACGTGAGCGTGGCTCCGTCCGGGAGCGGGACGCCTCGCTCGGGCGGCGCCGAGAGGTCGTCCCCGCTGCGCACCGCCGCGAGCAGGTCGGGGTGGTCGTAGACGCGTCCCGCATCGTCCGCGAAGAGGAGCCGAGGCATGGCGTGGAATGTAAGCGACGCGCTTTGTAGCACCCGGTCCCGCCGTCCGCCCGCCCGGGCGCCCGTATCCCCGCGGCGCGCCCGCCGACCGGGCGATGTGCAGCCCGCCGGAATCCCCTAGAATCCGGCCTTCTTCCGCACACCTCGCCACGCGCTCCCCGGGCGACCGGACCGGGGGCCGGGGCGCGGGAATCGGAGCGGTGGCTGGCTCGTTCTCCTGCCGAGCGCAGGAATCGGGCAGCGGCGCGCGTCCGATTCGCAGATTCGTTAGAGAACCCGGTGGGAGACCAAGAAACCTGATGTTCGACCTCCGACAGAACGACCTCACGCGCGGCGAGTTCGAGGAGCTCGCGCTGAAGCACCTCGATCCGCTCTACGCGGCCGCGCTCCGCCTCACGAAGAACGACCGCGACGCCGAGGACCTCGTGCAGGACACCTTCCTGCGCGCGTACCGCTTCTTCGACAAGTTCGAGCGCGGCACGAACATGAAGGCGTGGCTGTTCAAGATCCTGACGAACACGTTCATCAACCGCTATCGCCGGTCGGTGAAGGAGCGCAACATCGTGGAGGGGGCGGAGAAGGAATCCGTGCACGAGCGGTTCGTCTCTCGCGAGGCGGCGGAGCACGCCTCGAACCCCGAGCAGTACTACTTCGATCGGCTCCTGTCGGACGACGTGCTCCACGCCGTCGACTCGCTCCCCATCGACTTCCGGCTCGTCGTGATCCTCGCGGACCTCCAGGAGTTCTCGTACAAGGAGATCGCGGAGATCCTGGACGTGCCGGTCGGCACCGTGATGAGCAGGCTCTACCGCGGCCGGCGCCTGCTGCAGAAGGCGCTCGCGCGCTACGCGGTGGTGTCGGGTGTCCTGCAGGAAGTCGGGGACGACGGGAGCGTCGACCTCGAGGCGTATCGGAAGAAGCGCGGCAAGTCCGCGTAGCGGAACCGGCGGAACGCAATGGCGATCGAACCCACGCTCATCGCGACCATGGACTGCAGCGATCTCGAGCGGTCGATCGACGCGTACCTCGACGGCGAGTTCGACGCGCGCGAGCGCGCCGAGACGGACCAGCACCTCGAGGGCTGCCCGCGCTGCCGCGTCCTCGCCGACGAGCGCAAGACGATGCGCGATGCGCTGCGCGCGAAGCTGCGGGAGGCGATGGCCGCGCCCGCGCCGGCCGGCAAGGCGCCCGACGCGCTCCGCAAGCGCATCGCGGAGGCGCTGGCGCGCAGGCGCCGGCCGCTGTGGCGGCGCGCGCTCTCGCCCATCCCGATCTCCACCGTCGCGGCCTGCGCCGCCGGCGCGATGGTCGTCCTGCTCACGCACAGCGGCGACCCCGCGCTCGTCGAGGACGCGGTGAAGAGCCACCACCGCGGCCTGCCCCTCGAGGTGATGGCGAGCGTCGCCGGCGACGGCCCCATCCTCGCCTGGCTGTCGGACAAGCTCGACTTCAAGCCCGTCCCGCCGCATTTCCGCACGGACGGCATGCGCGCGCTCGGTGGCCGGCTCACGCACGTCCGCGAGTGGCCCGCCGCGTACATCCGCTACGCGCTGCCGAAGGGACAGGCCGGGCTCTTCATCGTGAACGATCCGAAGGGCCGCTTCGACGCCTCCGGGCGCGAGGTGCGCCTCGGACAGCAGATCATCCGCCTCGGCACCGCCCGCGGCTACAACGTGGCGGTGTGGCGCGACCACGAGATCGTCTACTCGCTCGTGTCCGACCTCGACGAGGCGGCGCTCTACGAGCTCGTGCGCACGTCGCAGACCGCGCCGCGATAGCGCTCCCGCGCTCCGCGTCCCGCGCGCGCGTGTCATCGCACCTCGGGTTTTTGACAGCTCCCGCCGGGCGCCGGTAGAATTTCCGAGACTTTTCCGCGCGGTGTACGCCGCGCCCCACGCGCGCGCCGGTACTCCACGGATGCCAAAGAAGATCCTCCTCATCGAGAACGACTCGTCCTTCGCCGCGGGGATCTCGGAGTCGCTCGAGACGTCGGGGTTCGAGGTGCGCGTCACCGGCGACGGCAAGGAAGGGCTCGATCTCGCCCGCGAGTGGTCGCCCGAGGCGGTGGTCCTCTGCGTCGAGCTGCCGGGCATGAGCGGATACCTCGTCTGCCAGAAGCTCAAGAAGGACGACGCGCTCAAGGCGCTGCCGCTCGTGCTCACGAGCGCCGAGGCCACCGAGGAGACGTTCGAGAAGCACCGCACGCTGAAGGCGCGCGCCGACGAGTACCTCCTGAAGCCGTACGCGCCCGCCGCGCTCGTGGAGAAGCTCGGCGCGCTCGTCGGCCTCCCCGAGACCGCCGCCGCGCCGGCCGAGGAGGAGATCGTCAGCCTCGAGGAGGAGGTCGGCGTGGAAGGGGCCGTCGAAGGCTCGCCGGATCGCGAGCTTCCCGGGCTCGACCTCGAGTCGCTCCCCGACGAGCCTCCCGCGTCCGCCGGCGACGCCGCGCTCGAGGACGACCTGAAGCTCCTCGACGAGGCGTTCGACGGCATCGCGGCGCCCGCGCCCAAGGACGCGGCCGCCGCCCTCGACGAGCTCACCGGCGAGAACGCGGCGCCGGAGGTGGAGGCGGACGAGCTCGAGGCCCCCCTCCCCGAGGACGACGAGGGCGCGATCCAGGCGGACTCCGGCGGCCTGGACGCGGAGGCGGAGGCCGCGCTCGGCGCTCTCGGCGGCGCCGACGAGACGCTCTCGCCCGGTACGTCCGTCGAGCCGGAGCCGCCCACTCGCCCGATCCGCGGCGCGAGCGCGGAGCTCCTGCGCGCCGCGGGCGTGAAGCTCCTCTCGGACGAGGAGCCGCCGCCGCGCGCAGGCCCGGCCATCATCCTCCCGGCGCCCTCCGAGTCCGAGACGTTCCCGGGAGAGGCGGCGGGGGCCGAGATCGACTCGGGCGATCTGCGCGGCGCGCTCGATAACGCGCGCGCGGAGGTGTTCCGGCGCGACGCCGAGATCCGCGACCTCGAGGGGAAGCTCCGGGACGCGGAGCGCCGCGCCGGCGAGGCCGAGGGCGAGGCGGATCACGCGCGCTCGAAGGCCGACGGCCTGTCCGCCCAGCTCAGGAAGGTCGAGGCGGACGTCCGCGCCGCTCGCGACGAGGCGCGCCGCGCCGCCGACCAGGCGAAGGCGGCCGAGGCCGAGGCCGCCGAGCTGGGCAAGAAGCTGGCGGACGTGGAGCGCCGGGCGGAGACGTTCGAGTCGGACCTGCGCCGCAAGGCGGAGGAGGCCGCCGCGGCCGCCGAGGCGATCGCCAAGGCCGAGGCGCTCGAGCGCGAGGCCGACGAGCTTCGCACCGAGCTCCTGGTCGCGCGGAGCGAGGCCGAGGGGGCGCGCAACGAGGTCGAGAAGCGCACCGCCGAGCTCAAGAAGCGGGTCGGCGACGTCGAGTCTTCCGCGCAGAAGAACGAGGAGCGGGTCGTCAAGGCCTACCAGAAGATCAAGGGCGACGAGAAGGTGCGCGAGAAGGTCCGCAAGGCCCTCGCCATCGCGATGCAGCTCCTCGACGAAGGCCTGCCGACGGAATCGGCCGCGGAGAAGGAGCGCCGCGCCGCCTCGGGCGGCGGGCGCGAGTAGCGCGTCGATCTCGCGGGTTTCGCTGCGCTGCGGCGCCCCGGCGGGCTTCAGCTCCCTACGCGATTCAGGGACGCGCGCTGGCCTTCGCCGTTGAGCACGACGCCGAGGTACCGGAGCATCCGCTCCTGGTGCCGCGTGAGCCCGCGCACGTGCAGGTGGTCGCGCGCCGCGAGATCGTCGGCGAGCGCCGCGAGGCCGAAGTCCTCGCAGATGCGCACCTGCGTGAAGTCGAGGACGAGCGAGCCGTCGCGGGGGACCTCGACGAGCCATCCGGCGAGGCGCGAGGCGGCCTTGGCGTCGAACGTGCCGTCGATGCGGATGACGACCTCGCCGTTGTCGCCCTTCGTCACGTCCATTCATCGCCTCCGGTGGAGCGTTCGAGAGAATGCTCTCCGAGCGAAGTCGGGTCAACGAGGGACCCATCGAAGCCCGGCGCCGCGGGCCCGGCCTTCGAGCGTCCGAACGGGGGTGGGCGTCAGTGCGCCATGCCTTCACCGCGCCGCGTCGGCGACTCGTGGTCCGAGCTCGCCGCCCGCATCGCGCCGACGGCGGCGCCGATGGCGAGGAGATTCGCGGGCGAGAGCGCGGCCCTGGCCGCGGCCCTCACGAACGGACGCAGAAGGGGCCAGAGCCCGCCGCCGAGCACGAACCCCGCCGCCGCGGCGACGCCCAGCACCTGCATCGGGTTCTCGTTCATCCGGCGCTCGAGCTCGACCTCTTCGGAGAACCGGTCCCAGGCCTCGCGCGCCTGATCCGCGACGGAGCGCAGCGTCTCGTTCACGTCGCCCATCTGCTCGATCCCAGCCATGTCCGAATCCCCTCCTCGAGCCTACGTCCGGGACAGGAGGCGCCCGAACAGGAAGCCGACGCCCACCGCCACCGCGATCGCCGCGAGCGGCTTCTCGCGGGCGAAGTCCTTGATCCAGGCACCCGCGTCGTCGGCGTAGCCGCGCATTCCCTCCAGGCGGTCCTGCATCTCCGCCGCGATCCGCTCCGCCTCGCGCTTCACCTGGGTCCCGCCGCCGTTCTCGCTCGCCATCGCCGCCTCCTGACCGTTTTGCGTCCTCGTGCAAGGTAGGGAGCGGACGGCGAGGAGGCGCGTTGCCCCGAGAGGCAACATCATGCTGGGGGCCACCGATGAAGCCGGTGCCCCCCGAGACCCCCGCTCGCTCCGGGGCAGCCTCATCCCTCCGCTCGCCCCGTTCAGCGCGCGCGCCGCCGCCGGAGCGCCGCGCCGAGCTCGGCGAGCTCGGCGATCCGCAGGACCTTCGCCGCGGCGAGGTAGGCGAGGCCGCCTGCCGCCACCGGCAGGAGCCCGAGGGCGAGCTGGCGCCCGAGGCCACCCGGAGGGAGCAGGCGATCGAGCCCTCGCGCGGTGCCGAAGGCAGCCACCGCGAGCACGGCCGAGGCGGCGAGCACCTTGCCGAGCTGGGGGACGATGCCCGAACCCCCGAGCCCGCCGTGGCGGCGGCGCCACGCGACCACGAGGACGGCGAAGTTCGCGCCCGCCGCGACCGACGTGCCGAGCGCGACGCCGCGGAACCCGAGCACCGGGAACAGCGCGACGTTCAGGACGACGTTCGAGACCATCCCGACGATGCTCCCGAGCACGGGCACGCGCGCCTCGTCGAGCGCGTAGAACGCGGGGGCGAACACCTTCACCGCGGAGTACGCGTAGAGCCCGAGCGCGTAGAAGAGGAGCGCCTGCGCGCTCGCGTCGGTGTCCGCCGCGCCGAAGCGTCCGTGCTCGTAGATGAGCGAGATGATCGGGCGGGCGAGGACGATGAGCCCGA
>DASSQM010000160.1:0-2718 GCA_035702465.1 Anaeromyxobacter sp.
GGGCGCGGGCTCGCCCGCCTTCCTCGGCATCCCCGGCGAGTTCGCCGGCCAGGTCTATTCGGCCAACGAGTTCCTCACCCGCGTGAATCTCATGGGCGGCGACGTCTTCCCGTTCAAGGACACGCCCATCACCCTCGGGAAGAGCGTCGCCGTCGTGGGCGCCGGCAACACCGCGATGGACTGCCTGCGCGTCGCGAAGCGGCTCGGCTCCCCCACCGTGCGCTGCGTCTACCGCCGCACCGAGGCCGAGGCGCCGGCGCGCATCGAGGAGCTCCGCCACGCGAAGGAGGAAGGCATCGAGTTCTTCTTCCTCCACGCGCCGGTCGAGATCTACACGGACGCCGACGGCAACGTGAAGGGCATGAAGGTCGAGGAGATGGTGCTCGGCGAGCCGGACGAGAAGGGCCGCCGCAAGCCGGTGCCCACCGGCAAGTTCAAGGACCTCGACTGCGACACCGTCATCGTGGCGCTCGGCACCAAGGCGAACCCGATCGTCACGAAGTCCACGCCGGGCCTCGATCTCAACAAGTGGGGCAACATCGCGGCCGACGACGGGAAGCCCGAGTCCACCCAGGCGACGAGCCTCCCGGGCGTCTTCGCGGGGGGCGACATCGTGACCGGCGGCGCGACGGTCATCCTCGCCATGGGCGCCGGCCGCCGCGCGGCGAGGTCCATCGCGACGTACCTCTCGTCCGGCAGGAAGTGGCCGATCACGGCCCAGGACGTGGCGGCGTTCCAGCCGCAGAAGCAGCTCCCGGACGCGGCGAGCTTCGCCGGCGCGACCGCCATCGGCGCGGAGGCCCCCGAGATGAAGTGCCCGAAGTGCCACCGGCCGATCGAGGGCGACGAGGAGTACATCTGCTGCGCCACCGCCGCGCTCCAGTGGCGCTGCGAGGACTGCGGCAAGGTGAGCGAGGGCTTCGCCTTCCCGTACGGCATGTGCCCGGCGTGCTCCGGCAAGCTGAAGGTGCTCGAGGGCGCGCGCCGCGTCGAGGACGCCGCCGCGATGGACGCGGTCCGCGTCGCCTTCGAGATCGAGCTGGGCGGCATGGCGTTCTACGGCCGGGCCTCGAAGGAGACGAGCGACGCCACGCTGAAGGCGCTCTTCTCCAAGTTCGCCGACATGGAGAAGGAGCACATGGCGACGCTCTCGCGCCGCTACCACGCAGAGATCCCGCCGCCGTCGGCGGACCTGAAGCTCGACCGCGCCGCCATCTACGCGGGTATCCCGCACCGCCCGGAGGATCCGGCGAACCTGTTCCGCATCGCCATCGCCTTCGAGCAGCGCGCCGTGAAGTTCTTCGAGGAGCGCGTCTCGAAGACCCCGGCCGGCTCCGTCGAGCGCCAGCTCTACAAGGAGCTCGCGGCCGAGGAGCGCGAGCACGTGGACCTGCTCACCACCGAGTTCGAGCGGTGGAAGCAGGGCAAGCCCGGGCTGCTCTAGAGCCGCCCGCTCCACCCCCCGTCGTCCCGGCGCCCGCACGCACGCCACTCCCTGTGGCGGGCGTCGCGGGCGTTGCACATCTTGCGAATGGGATCTGGGCTCGGGGCGGAGGAGGGGAGATGGAGAGCAAGGCGAAGGCGTTCGGGCATCCGGTACATCCGATGCTCGTGGTGTTTCCGCTGGGGCTCCTCGCGACGTCGTTCTTCTTCGACATCATCCGGCTCGCGGGCGGGGGCGAGGGGTTCGGCGTCGCCGCGTTCTACATGATCGCGGCCGGCATCATCGGGGGTCTCGCGGCGGCCGTGTTCGGCCTCGTGGACTGGCTCGGCGTGCCGAAGGGGACGCGCGCGAAGGCGATCGGCGCGTACCACGGCGTTCTGAACGTCGTGGTGGTCGGCCTGTTCATCTTCTCGTGGGGCATCCGCTACGGAGATCCGGCGGCGTTCCACGGCAGCGCCGTGGTCCTCTCGCTCATCGCGGTGCTCGTCGCGCTGGTGTCGGGCTGGCTCGGCGGCGAGCTCGTCGACCGGCTGGGCGTGGGGGTGGACGAGGGCGCGCACATGGACGCGCCGAGCTCCCTCTCCGGCCGGCCGGCGGCGGAGCGTTGGACCGGGGCGAAGCCGCTCGAGCCGAAGCGGGCGTGAGCCGGGCCGCACCGTCCGGAACTCACCCCTCCCTCTCCCCCCGCGCCCCGCGGGGGGAGAGGGTCGGGACGACGCCCCGGTCGGTGGGCCTGCGTCCTTGCGCCGCACGCCATCGGACGCGATGGGACGCAAAGATCCGGCGGTGCGATCTCCACGACCGCGTGCGCGGCGGGAAGCGCGCGCCTCGGGACCGACGATCCGGCCCGCGGCGCGCGCCGATTTGCGCGCGCTCGCGCGCCTCGGCGCGAAGCTCGCGCGCGAGCACCACGCGATGGACCCCGAGCGCTTCTTCCTCCCCGACGAGCCCATCGAGGACGGGTACGCGTGGTGGCTCGGGAAGGAGCTCGCGAACCCGCGCGCGGCCGTGCTCGTCGCGATGTCCGGCTCCGAGGTCGTCGGCTACGCCTACGGCCGCATCGAGCCTCGCGACTGGAACACGCTGCGCGACCGGTGCGGCGTGGGCGTGGACCTCTGGGTCGAGCCGCGGGCGCGCGGCGGGGGCGTCGGCGCGCGGCTCGTCGAGGCGCTCGCGGACGCGCTCGCCGATCTCGGCGCGGGCCGCGTCGTCATCGACGTGGCCGCGCGCAACCCGGAGGCGGCGCGGCTCTTCGAGCGGCTGGGCTTCCGCCC
>DASSQM010000161.1:0-5239 GCA_035702465.1 Anaeromyxobacter sp.
CGCCCGCGAGGCGTCGCTCGTGCGGGAGGGCGGCGCCTGGCGCGTCGTCGTCCCCTTTGGTAACTAAGGCGTTCCCATGAAGAACCCGACCGCCGCCGAGATCCGCGAGGGCTTCCTGCGCTTCTTCGAGGAGCGCGGCCATCGCCGCGTAGCGAGCTCGTCGCTCGTCCCGCAGAACGATCCGACGCTCCTCTTCACGAACGCCGGCATGGTCCAGTTCAAGGACGTCTTCACCGGCCGCGAGAAGCGGGACTACGCCCGCGCGACGACGGCGCAGAAGTGCGTGCGCGCCGGCGGCAAGCACAACGACCTCGAGAACGTGGGCTTCACGGCGCGTCACCACACGTTCTTCGAGATGCTCGGCAACTTCTCGTTCGGCGACTACTTCAAGAAGGACGCGATCGCCTGGGCGTGGGAGTTCGTGACGAGCCCGGCCTGGCTCGGGCTCCCGAAGGACCGGCTCGCCGCGACCGTCTTCGACGGCGAGGGCGGGCTCCCCTGGGACGAGGAGGCGTTCGAGCTGTGGAAGACGCAGGGCGTCCCCGCGGACCGCATCCACAAGCTCGGCGCGAAGGACAACTTCTGGGCGATGGGCGACACGGGCCCCTGCGGCCCCTGCTCCGAGATCCACTTCTTCCAGGGGAACGACATCCCCTGCGCGGAGGAGAAGGCGGGCCGCGAGTGCCTCGGCGTCGCGTGCGACTGCGACCGCTGGCTCGAGATCTGGAACCTCGTCTTCATGCAGTTCGAGCGCGGCCAGGACGGGAACCTCACGCCGCTCCCGAAGCCGTCCATCGACACCGGCGCCGGCCTCGAGCGCATGGCGTCGGTCGCCCAGGGCAGGCGCTCGAACTACGACACCGACCTCTTCCAGCACATCATCCGGGCTATCGAGAAGATCGCCGGCAAGAAGTACGGCGCGAACGGAGACGACGACGTCTCCATGCGCGTCATCGCGGACCACGCGCGGGCGACCACGTTCCTCGTGGGCGACGGCGTGCTCCCGTCGAACGAGGGGCGCGGCTACGTGCTCCGCCGGATCATGCGGCGCGCCATCCGCCACGGGAAGCGGCTCGGCCTCGAGAAGCTCTTCCTCGCCGACGTGTGCTCCGCGGTCATCGAGGAGATGGGCGCGGCGTACCCGGAGACGCGCGAGAACCGCGCCTTCATCACCAAGGTCGCCGCGCAGGAGGAGGAGTCCTTCCGGCACACGCTCGACAAGGGGCTCGCCATCCTCGAGGAGGAGATGGCCCGCCTCGCGCGAGCCAAGGAGAAGACCGTCCCCGGCAAGGTGGCGTTCCAGCTCTACGACACGTTCGGCTTCCCGATGGACCTCACCCGCGTCATCGCCGGGGAGCGCGGGCTCGCCGTCGACGAGGCCGGGTTCGACCGGCACATGGCGGAGCAGCGCGCGCGGTCGGAGTGGAAGGGCTCCGGCGAGCAGGCGGTGACCGACCTGCACAAGCAGATCGCCACCGAGCTCGGCGAGACGCGCTTCCTCGGCTACGAGACCACGCGCGCGAAGGCGGAGGTGAAGGCGCTGCTCGCGAACGGCGCGCGCGTCGCCAAGGCGAAGCAGGGCGACAGGGTCGAGCTCGTCACCGACGCGACGCCGTTCTACGGCGAGTCCGGCGGCCAGGTGGGCGACGTGGGCGCCGCCGCCGGCCCGAAGGGCAAGGTCGAGGTGCGCGACACGCAGCGTCCGGTGGAGGGGCTCGTCGTCCACGTGGGCGTCGTCGAGTCCGGCGAGATCGCGGTCGGCGACGCCGTCGAGCTCGCCGTCGACGATCGGCGGCGCGACCTCATCCGCGCGAACCACTCCGCGACGCACCTCCTCCACTTCGCGCTCCGCGAGAGGCTCGGCGAGCACGTGAAGCAGGCCGGCTCGGTGGTGGCGCCGGACTACCTGCGCTTCGACTTCGCGCACTTCCAGCCGCTCGCCGAGGAGGACCTCGAGGCGGTCGAGCGCCGCGTGAACGACCTCGTGCGCGAGAACGCCGAGACGGACACGGCGGTGCTGCACCTCAAGGACGCGCGCCAGACCGGCGCCATGATGATCTTCGGCGAGAAGTACGGCGACGTGGTGCGCGTGGTGCGCATGGGGCCGTCGAAGGAGCTGTGCGGCGGCACCCACGTGCGGCGCACCGGCGACATCTCCTTCTTCAAGATCGCGAGTGAGGAGTCCATCGCGGCCGGCGTGCGGCGCATCGTGGCGTACACCGGCCCGAAGGCGGTCGAGCTGTCGCAGCGCGAGGCGCACGAGCTGCGCCGCGCCGCGGGCCTGCTCAGGGCCGGCGCGTTCGAGGTGGCGCAGAAGGTCGAGGCGGCGCAGCGCCGCGTGAAGGACCTGGAGCGCGCGCTCGAGGAGGCGTCGTCGAGGATCGCCGCCGCGCAGTCGGGGGATCTCGCCGCGAAGGCGAAGGACGTGGGCGGCGGCGTGAAGGTGCTCGCCGCGCGCGTGCAGGGCGACGGCAAGAGCCTGCGCGAGCTCGCCGACAAGCTGCGCGACCGCATCGGCAAGGGCGTCGTGGCGCTCGGCGCCGAGCAGGACGGCAAGGCGATCCTGCTCGTCGCGGTCACGAAGGACCTCACCTCGCGCGTGAAGGCCGGCGACCTCGTGAAGGAGGGCGCGCGGCACGTCGGCGGCGCGGGCGGCGGCAAGCCGGACATGGCGCAGGCGGGCGGCCCGGACGCGGCGGGGCTCGAGAAGGCGCTCGCGGCGATCGAGAACGTCGCGGCGCGGACGCTGTCCTGAGCCGCTCGGCCCGGAGCTGCTCGCTTCGGATCGAAACACCCGCTTCGGGCGCGCGACGCGTTTCGATCGCGCGCGCCCTGTCAAGGCCGAAACGGCGTTGACCCTGCTCCGGCCCGGTGCCTACCATCGCCGCGTCGATGCCACCTCCGGTCCCCCGATCGCGGAAGGCGCGCGCGGCGACGCCCGTCGTCGATCTCGCGAAGGCGCGGAGCGCGCGGCGGCTGCGCGAGCTGCAGGCGCGCTGCCGCACGGTGGACGAGACGAACCGCAAGTCGCTCGTGCGGCTGTTCCAGACCGGGCTCGTGTACACGCGCCAGGGCGCGCGTCTCGGGCGCGACCTCCTGCTCGCGCACCAGCACCTGCTCCGCGTCGCGGACCTGCTCGCTCGCATCGGCGAGGCGGAGGGCGCCGGACCGACCGAGAGCGCCGCGCTCTACGACGAGGCGCAGGGCCTGCTCGCGCGCACCGCGGAGCTGACGGCGCGCACGGGGCTCGTGCTCGCGCGCGGACAGTAGCGCCGCGGTCGCGCCGCGGCGCTCAGTTCCCGAAGTACACGGAGAGGCCGGCCCCCAGGCGCAGGCCGGAGCTCGTGAAGGTGATGTCGGGCTGGGTGCGGATGGTCGTCCTCTCCCATGCGTAGGAGAGCCCCACGTCGACCGAGAACGACCGGGCGAGGAAGTATCTCAACCCCGCGCCGAGGTCGAAGCCGAACCCCGACGAACCCGAGTCGAGGCTGGCGAGGCCGCCGCCTCCCGAGAGGCTCGAGCTCCCCCCCGAGCGCACCCAGCCGGCATCGCCCTGGAGCGACAGCGAGAGCTTCTCCTGGAGGGGATGGACGAATCCCACCGCCGGTCCGACGAGATAGCTCCAGTTCGTGAACCTGGCCCCGCTCGATCTGCTCTCCGCCCGGTCGAAGCTCACCGCGAGGCCCACGCCGAGGTTCGGCACGACGTAGTAGAGCGCGGTCGCGTCGCCGCTGAAGACCGTCGTGTCCGACGAGCCGGTGGCGCCGCCCGAGACGTCGGTCGACGAGAACGACAGCCCGAGGTTGCTGCGCCCGGTCACCTCCACCGCGCCCGCAGACACGTCCAGCGCTCGCGCGGCGAACGGCGCCATCGCGAGGACCACGAGGAACGGACGGAGCATGATCGAGATCCCCCTCGCCCCGGGATGGGGCACCGCTCGACACGATACGGCAAGCTCCACCTGCGGTCGCTGTCCATGCGCACGACCCCGGACGCGCCGCGAGGTTACGCGCCGGTCGGGCCGCGGGAGAGCTCCGGGCGCGCTCCGTCGAGACCACTTCTCGCCGGGGCGTTTTCGTGCGACTCCTACGCCGCATGCGCACCCGGCTCGCCGTCGCGTCGCTCGCCGCCGCGGCGCTCCTCCTCCCCGCCGCCGCCCGCGCGCAGCCCGCCCTCGCGCTGCGCCTCGCGTACGCGCCGGCCATGGGCGATCTCGCGCGCGGGGTGCCGATGTCCGACGCCATGAGCTCGCAGATCCCGTTCCAGCTCGACCTGCTCTGGCGGATCGGTCGCATCTCCGCGGGCGCGTATGGCTCGTGGGGGCCCGGTCAGGTCGGAGGCGAGGGTTGCCTCGGCGGCGGCTCCTGCTCCGCGTCGGTGCTGCGGGCGGGGGCTCAGGGGATCCTCGCGCTCGCGCCGCTCGGCGAGACGGGCATCACGCCGTGGGCGGGGCTCGGGCTCGGCTGGGAGTGGGCGAAGCAGCGCCGCGCGCACGGCGGCGCGACGGCGAGCACGACGTGGAGCGGCGCGGAGCTCTCGCTCCAGGGTGGCGCCGAGTGGTCCATCGCGGGCCGGTTCGGGGTGGGGCCGTTCGTGCTGCTCGGCCTCGGCCGCTACGCGCGGCAGTCGGTGGATACGTCGATCGAGTCGGCGTCCGCGGACATCGATCGCAAGGCGGTCCACGTCTGGGTGCACGTGGGGCTGCGCGGGCGCGTCGACTTCTGACCGGGCGCGGGCACGGGCACGGGGGACGGATGAACGGCAAGCTGGTCGAGCTCGAGGTCGACTCCGCGGCGCTCGCGGGAAACCCGCTGGGCGATCCCGCGCGGCGGCTCGTCCTCGCGTACCTGCCGCCCGGCGCGCAAGCGCCGCTGCCGGCCGTGTACTTCCTCCACGGGTTCTCGGGGAGCGCGCGCGGCTGGACCAACGTGTCGATGTTCTCGCCGACGGTGCCGGAGCGGATCGACGCGCTCGTCGCGTCCGGCGAGCTCCCGCCGTTCCTGGCCGCCTTCCCCGACGGCACGACGGCGCTCGGGGGCACGCAGTGGACGAACGCGCCTGCCGTGGGGCGCTACCAGGACTACGTCGCCGGCGACGTGGTGCGCGCCGTCGAGGCGCGGCTCGGCACGATCCCCCGGCGCGAGGCGCGCGCCGTGGTGGGGAAGAGCTCGGGCGCGTACGGCGCGCTCTGCATGGGCCGCGACCGCCCGGACGTCTTCTCGCTCCTCGGCGTGCACTC
>DASSQM010000162.1:0-6021 GCA_035702465.1 Anaeromyxobacter sp.
TGGTCCACCCGGGCGAACGCGAACACGTGCCGCGCGAGCGGGCCGTCGGCGAGGAGGGGCAGGTAGTCTCCGCCGAGGAACAGCTCGCGCAGCGCCTGGCGCAGGTGGAGCGCGACCCGCAGGAGCAGGAGCTTCGCGCGGCCGTCCTTCAGGCCCTCGTCCGAGGAGAGCCGCCTCGCGAGGGCCGCGCGCGCCGCGGCGCCGCGCTCGAGCTCGCGCTCGATCTCCTCGAGCGCGCGGGCGCGGAGCGCGAAGTCCACCGGGCGGCGGTTGTCGGGATCGACGAGGGAGAGATCCCAGAGCTCGCACCCCTGGTACACGTCGGGCACGCCCGGGGCCGCGCACTTCACCGCCACCTGCGCGAGCGAGGAGATGCGGCCCGCGTGCGCCATCCGGCCGGCCACGGCGCGCAGGTCAGCGAGGAACTCGCCCGACGACAGGACGCGCTCGACGAACCCCCGCACGGCGGCCTCGTAGGGCTCGTTCGGGCTCGTCCAGCTCGTGTGGCGCTTCGCCTCGCGGAGCGCCTTCTCCATGTACGCCTGGATGCGGGCGACGAACTCCGGGAACGCGGCGGTGCCCGGCCGCAGCCCGCCGTCGGGGAATGCGCCCACGAGCGTCTGGTAGAGGAGGAGCTCGTCGACGCGGTCCGGCGCGCCGTGGCCGTTCTCGCCCGCGAGGTGGGGCGCGTTCAGGCGCTGCCACCGCACGAGCGCGGATCGCCACTCGCCGGGCACCTCCGAGAGGGCGTCGATGCGCACCCGCACGTCCTCGCTGCGCTTCGTGTCGTGCGTGGACGTGGCGTTGAGCGACGCCGGGAAGCGCTCGCGCCGCTCCGCGAACAGCGCGTGGACCTCCTCGGGAGAGGCGCCGAACTTGCGCGGCTCGCCCCCGACCTCGTTCAGGGACACGAGCCGGAGATACGTGTAGAAGGCGGTGTCCTCCACCGCCTTCGCCGTCACCGGCCCGGTCACCTGCTGGAGCTTCAGCGTGAACTCGAGCCAGTCGTGCCGCTCCGCCTCGGTGAGCTCCTCCGGGTAGCGCAGCAGGATCACGTCGCGGATGAAGTCGTAGATGGACGGGTCGACGACGGGACTCCGCCGGCGCGCCCGCGCGATGGCCTGCTCGACGAGGGCGCGATCGCGATCGTCCACCTCGCCGCGCGGGCTCGCGTACGTCCGGTACACGGGGAACTGCGCCACCACCTCGATGAGCGCGCGGGTGAGCTCGTTCAGCGTGAAGTCGCGCGTGCGCCGGTTCATCTCCGAGATGCGGTTCAGCCGGTGCGCGAGCATGTTCACCTCGCTCGCCATCGACGACGACATGACCAGCCGCTTCTTCTCCGCGGCCGCGTCCCGGAAGTCCTCGCGGCGCCCGGAGATGCGCGCCCAGATTCCGTCGAAGGCGCGCTCCGACTCCTGGGCGACGAAGAGCCCGTTCACCGCCGCGAGGAACTCGTACCCGGTGGTGCCGTCGACGACCCAGCCGTCGGGCATCTTCTCCGGCGCGAGGAGGATCTTCTCGACGACGACGTAGAGCGGCTTCGCGGGGAGCTTCCCTTGGTCGATCGCCGCGAAGATGCGCGGGAGGAGGAGCTCGTCGGTCCGCGATCCCGGCGGGAGGCGGTGGGACGCGGCGAGGCGGCGCGCCCGCTAGAGCAGGTAGCTCGCCTGGAGCCGCCGGAAGTACGCGCGCGGGTCGTAGAGGCCGTCGGGGTGGTCGATGCGCAGCCCCGTCGCCTTGCCGTCCTCCACGAGCGACAGGACGAGGCGGTGCGCCGCCGCGAACACGAACGGCTCCTCCATGCGGATGGCGGCGAGCCCGTTCACGTCGAAGAACCGGCGGTAGTTGATCTCCTCGCCGGCGACGCGCCAGAACGCGAGCCGGTAGGCCTGCCCGTCGAGGAGCCGCTCGAGGAGGTCGAAGCTGCGCGGATCGCCGGGCCGGCCGTTGAAGGTGGCGATGTTCTCGTCCACGAAGCGGCGCACCCGCGGGCTCGCGTCGCAGAGCGCGGCGAGCCGGCGCTTCGCGACCTCCTTCTCGCGCGCGCGGTCGGCGACGGCCTCGGGCGAGGTGTCCGTGCGCGGGGCGAGCTTCTCGAGCGAGGCGGAGATCGACTCGAGCTCCTGGTAGTGGACCTCGCCGGCGCCGAGCTCCGCGCGGAGATCCCCGAGCCGGTGGCGGAGCACCTGCGGCACCGATCGCGGCGCCACCGGGAAGACGTTGTCGAAGTAGCGGACCACGAGCGCGCCGCCCTCGCGGGCGAGCACGAGCTCGCCGCGCTCCAGGACGCGCCCGAACTGATCGCCCAGGATCGGGACGAGGACCTTGTAGCCGAGCTCCGTCTTGAGCGGCGTCCAGTCCACGTCGAACGCCGGCGCCCACACCGACGACGGGCCGTTCTCGAGCACGTCGATCCACCACGAGTTCCGCGGGCCGATGCCCATGTGGTTCGGCACGACGTCGAGGACCAGCCCCATGCCGCGCCCCGCGCACGCCCGCGCGAGCCGCTCGAACGCCTCCTCCCCGCCGAGCTCCGGGTTGAGCCTTCCGTGATCGACGACGTCGTAGCCGTGCTTCGAGCCGGGCGCCGCGGCGAGCGGCGGCGAGAGGTAGAGGTCCGACACCCCGAGCGCGGCGAGGTAGGGGATGACCTTGGCGGCGTCGTCGAAGCCGAAGCCCGCGTGCAGCTGCAGGCGATACGTCGAGGTCGGCCGGCGCCCCGGCCCCTCGCGCGCCACGAGCTCGGCGAGCTCGCGGACGACGGCATCGGCAGCCAGAGCGGAGGGGCCCCCGGTCCCGTCCGCCTCCGGCGACGGGACCTCGCGACCATCACGCTGGGGGGCGCGGTGAGGCTGCGACCCCCAGTCCCCCGCTCGCTCCGGGGCAGCCTCATCCGGCTGCCCCTGCGCTCGCCTCGTGGTCCTGGCCCCGCCGTCCCCCGCCACCGGTCCTCCTCGCGACTCAGATCCTCCGGTGCCGCGACGCGAGGTCGCGGAGCCGGTCCCGCGCCGCGCGGTCGGCGTGCAGCGCCGAGAGGTCGCGCGGCATCCGGTACGTCCAGTTGTCGTCGTTGACCGTCCCCGGGACGTTCACCCGCTCGCGCATCCCGAACGCGTCCTGGAAGGGGAGGAGCAGCACGTCGGATCCGGAGGCGTACACGAGCTCGAGGATCGCGTCGCGCACGCCCTCGTCGAAGCGCTCCGGCGCGCGGTCGCGGAGGCGCGCGAGGCCGGGGAGCCGGAGGAACGCGTCCCGCTCGTCCTCCTTCATCCCCTCCCACCAGTCGGCGAGCGACTCCGTGTCGTGGGTTCCGGTCGTCGCGACGGAGAGCGCGGGCCACGTCGGCGGGTCGCGGAAGGGCTGGCCCGGCTCGTGCCAGTGCCGCTCCCAGCGCAGCACGCGGTAACCGGGGACGCCGATGCGCGTGAGCGAGGCGCGCACGAAGTCCGGCACGGTGCCGAGGTCCTCGGCGATGACGCGCGCGCCCTTCGCGAGGATGGAGAGCACGCGCTCGCCGTTCCTCGTCTGCGCGGCCTCGCCCTCGGGGATGAACGCGGGCGGGCTGCCGTCGTTCGGGAAGAAGTAGGTCCGGTAGAGCCCCACCACGTGGTCGACGCGGTAGAGGCCGTACAGGTCCGCCATGCGCCGCGCGCGCTCGGTGAGCCAGGGGAACCCTTCACTCTCCATGACGTCCCAGCGGTAGACCGGCAGCCCCCAGTCCTGCCCGGTCGCGCTGAACGCGTCCGGCGGGACGCCCACGCGCGCGTCGAGGCGGAAGTCGGCGCGGTCGGCCCATACGTCGGACGAGTCGGTCGCGACCATGAACGGGAGGTCTCCGGCGAGCTCGACGCCCTCGCGGTTCGCGCTCGCGCGCGCCGCGTGCCACTGCTCCTCGATCTGCCACTGGAGCCACTCGTGGTAGAGCACGCGCCGCGAGAGGCGCGCCCGCGCCCGGTCGAGCGCGGCAGGCTCGCGATCGCGCAGCGGCGCCGGCCACTCGGTCCAGGAGCGGCCGCCCTGCTCGTCGTGGTGGATCGAGACGAAGAGCGCGTAGTCGCGGAGCCAGGCCGCCTCCGAGCGGGAGAACTCCTCGAGCGCGCGGGCGCGGGCGGTCTTCCCGTCCCACTCGTCGCGCAGGAAGCGATCGAACGCGAGCGCGAGCGCCCGGCTCTTCAGCGCGCGGACCTCGTTCCAGCGCACGGACGGCGCCGAGCGGACGTTCTCGAGGACGCCGCGGTCCTCGGGCGAGAGCGCCTCGAGCCCGCCGATCGCCTGGAAGTCCTCCATCGCGGACACGCCGACGTACACGGGGTCGATGGCGAACGCCGAGAGCGCCGCGTACGGGCTGTTCTGGCCGCGCGACGCCTCGTTCACCGGGAGCACCTGCGCGACCTGGAAGCCGGCCGCGGCGCACCAGCGCGCCCACGGCACGAGGTCCGGGATCTCGCCGACGCCCCAGTCCGCGGCGGAGCGCAGCGAGAACAGCGGCAGGAGGACTCCGGCTTGTCGAGGCATGGCGCGCACGGTGCTGCGGAACCGCCGCCCTCACAAGTTTTGCGCTTGAGCGGCTCGGGGCCACCGGGATATCAGGACGCGCGTCGGCCGGCAGCCGTACGATCGGGGGTCTGGGACGTCGATGCGAGGTCGCTACGCGCCGTCGCCCACCGGGCCGCTCCACCTCGGCAACGCGCGGACGGCGCTCCTCTCCTGGCTCGCCGTGCGGGCGGCCGGGGGAGCGTACGTGATGCGTGTGGAGGATCTGGACGGCCCGCGCGTCCGGCCGGGGCTCGAGGCGCGCATCCTCGACGAGCTGCGCTGGCTCGGCCTCGACTGGGACGAGGGCCCGGACGTGGGCGGACCGCTCGGGCCTTACCGCCAGTCCGAGCGGCTGCCGCGCTACGCGGCGGCGCTCGCGCGGCTCCGCGCGGCCGGGGTCGCCTACCCGTGCTTCTGCTCGCGCGCGGAGATCGCCGCGGCCTCGCAGGCGCCGCACGGGCTCGCCGACGAGGGGCCGCGTTACCCGGGCACGTGCGCGGGGCTCTCGCCGGACGAGGTCGCCCGCCGGTCCGCCTCGCGGCGTCCCGCGTGGCGCCTGCGCGTCCCGCCGGGGAAGGTCGCGTTCGAGGATGCGGTGCACGGCGCGGTCGCGTTCGACGTCGCGGAAGGGGTGGGCGACTTCGTCGTGGCGCGCGCGGACGGCGTCCCCGCGTACCAGCTCGCCGTCGTGGTGGACGACGCCGCCATGGCCATCACGGACGTGGTCCGCGGCGACGACCTCCTCTCCTCGACGGCGCGTCAGCTCCTCCTGTACCGCGCGCTCGGGCTCTCGCCGCCGCGGTTCGCCCACGTGCCGCTCGTCGTCGGCGAGGACGGTGCCCGGCTCGCGAAGCGGCACGGCGCGCTGTCCCTCGGCGAGCTGCGCGCGCGGGACGCCGACCCCGGCGCGGTGGTCGCGCTGCTCGCCGAGCTCTCCGGGCTCCCGGCGGGGCGGCGCGCGAACCCGGGCGCGCTCGTGCCCGGCTTCGAGCTCGCGCGGCTCGCGAGGCAGCCGGCCGTGCTGTCGGCGGCGCAGGTGGCGGCCCTCGCCGGGGGTTGATGCCGGCAGCACGCGGCGCGCGTCGTCAGCGCCGGCCGCTGCCGACGGCCGAGCGCACGCAGCGTAAGCGGGAGTTCCGGACGACGCGCGACGGCCTTCCGGGTGGGTCGTGATCCCCACGGGGGAGCATCCATCGACGTACCCCGTGCACATGAATGCGCGGCTCGGAGGTGTCAATTGGAACGCTTGGAGGCCGAGGCCGGCAGCGCAGGCCCGACCGCGGACGAGCTCGCCAACGCACTCCCCGACGTCCTCGTCGTCGACGACGACGACAAGAACCTCAAGGCGGTCGCGGCGCTCCTCTCCGAGCTCCCCTGCCGGCTCGTCCTCGCGCGCTCGGGCGTCGAGGCGCTCAAGATCCTCATGCGCCAGGACGTCGCGGTGATCCTGCTCGACGTCCAGATGCCGGGGATGGACGGCCT
>DASSQM010000163.1:0-13313 GCA_035702465.1 Anaeromyxobacter sp.
GCCCGTGGCGCGCCACGACGCTCGTCCGCCCGGGCGCGAACTCGTGGCGCGAGACCTGGAAGCCGCCGTCCTCGAGCAGCCTCGCCACGCGCTCGGCGGCGGGCTTCTCCGGGCTCACGGGGTTCACTGTATCGATGCGGACGAGCTCCCGCGTCAGCTCCACCGGTCTCGGTGCGCTCATGTCGTGGTCCTCCTCGCCGACTCGCCGAAGTAGGCGGCCTGCACCTCCTCGTTCGCGAGGAGCTCCTGCGCCGTGCCGGACGTCACCACCCGTCCCTTCGAGAGCACGTACCCGCGGTGGGCGATGGCGAGCGTCTGGTGCACGTTCTGCTCGACCAGGAACACCGTCACGCCCTGCTCGTGGATGCGGCGGATCACGGCGAAGTTCTCCTTCACGAGGAGCGGGGAGAGCCCGAGCGACGGCTCGTCGACGAGGAGCAGGCGGGGCGCGCTCATGAGGCCGCGCCCGATGGAGACCATCGCCTGCTCGCCGCCGGACATGGTCCCGGCGAGCTGGTCCCGCCGCTCCGCGAGCCGCGGGAAGGTCTGGAACACGCGCTCCATGCGCTGCGCGACGACCTCGCGGCGCGGCTCGAGGTAGGCGCCGAGGGCGAGGTTCTCGGCGACCGTGAGGCGCGGGAAGACCTTGCGGCCCTCCGGGATGCACGCGATGCCGTGCGCGACCACGCGGTGGACGGGGAGCCCCGTGAGGTCCGCGTCGCCGAGGCGGATGGTGCCGCTGCGCGGGCGGGTGAGCCCCAGGATGGAGCGGATGAGGGTGGTCTTGCCCGAGCCGTTCGAGCCGAGGAGGCAGGTGATGGTCCCGGGCTCGACCGTGAGCGAGACGTCGACGAGCACGTCCGCGCGGTCGTACGCGGTGCAGAGGCGCTCGATGCGCAGCGCTCCGCCGCCGTCGCTCATCACGCGAGCCCCAGGTACGCCTGCTTCACGCGGGGGTCCGCCGCCACCTCCGCGTAGGTCCCCTCGGCGAGCTTCCTGCCGTAGTCGAGGACGACGCAGCGGTCCGTGGCCCGCTCGATGGCGGACATCTCGTGCTCCACGAGCACGATGCCGAGGTCGCCGAGGCGGCGGCGCACCTCGAGGATGTCGTCCATGAGCCTGCGCGTCTCCTCGGGGGTCATGCCGGCGGACGGCTCGTCGAGCAGGAGGAGGCGCGGGCGGCTGGCGAGCGCGCGGCAGATCTCGATGCGCCGCCGGTCGATCATCGGGATGCCGGCGACCGGCTCCTCGAGCCGCTCCGCGAGCGGCGCGTCGAAGATCGCGAGGAGCTCGCACACCGCCGCGCGCATGGCCTCGAACTCGCGGCCGAGCGCGCGCCGCCGCAGGACGTTGAAGGCGAGCCCGTGCTCGAGCCGGCGGTGGTTCCCCAGGGCGACGTTGTCGAACACGGTGAGCGTCAGGCAGAGGCGCGAGCGCTGGAACGTGCGCGTGATGCCGAGCTCGTAGATCGCCTGCGGCGGCAGGTTCGTCACGGGGCGCCCGGCGAAGCGGAGCTCGCCCGCGTGCGCGCGGTAGACGCCGGTGAGGACGTTGAAGAAGGTGGTCTTGCCCGAGCCGTTCGGGCCGATGAGCCCGAGGATGCGCCCCGGCTCGAGCTCGAACGAGAGCCCGTCGAGCGCGACGACGCCGCCGAAGCGCCGCGTGAGCCCGCGCACGGAGAGCAGCGGCCCGGTCACGGCGCCTCCCCGAAGCGGCGCCGCAGGGCCCGCGGCACGAGCCCCGAGGGCCGGAACACGAGGACGAGGACGACGAGCGACGCGAAGAGGAGGAACCGGTACTCCTGGATGGCCTGCAGCTTCTCGGGGACGACCACGACGAGGAAGGTGGCGAGGAGGAGCCCCCAGGCGTTCCCGATGCCGCCGAGGAGCACGATCGAGACGAAGACGAGCGACTCCTGGAACGTGAACGCGTTCGGGGCGATGTAGCCGGTCATCATCGCGGAGAGCGCGCCGGCCACCCCCGTGACGAAGTTCCCCAGCGTGAAGGCGCCGATCTTCCACCGCGGCACGCGCACGCCGAACGACGCCGCCGCGGTCTCGTCGAGCCGGACCGCGTCGAGCGCGAGCCCGATCCAGGAGGTCTCGAGGCGCCGCACCACCGCGAACGCGCCGCCGAGGAGCAGGAACGCGAGCGCCACGTACGCGACGTAGAACGAGACCTCGACGCCGCGCACCGTCCAGTTCTCGTTGAACGAGAAGCCGAGGAGCGAGAACCCGGCGACGTTCAGGCCCTGCGGGCCGCCGAGCGCGTCGTTCACCTCGAGGAAGGTCCGGAAGCCGATCCCGAACGCGATGGTGATGAGCGCGGCGTAGTGTCCGCGGGTGCGGAGGAGCGGCAGGAGCAGCACCGACCCGACGAGCGCGGCGAGCGCCCCCGCGGCGGCGAGGACCGCGACATGCGGGACCGAGGTGCGCCCGGCGAGCACGGCCGCCGTGTACGACCCGATGCCGAAGAACGCCGCGCCCGCGAAGTTCACGACGCCCGCCATGCCGAACTGCACGTGGAGCCCGAGGCAGGCGGTGGCGACGAGAAGGACGCGCGCGAGGAGCAGCAGGGTGAAGTGGTCGTCGTGGAAGGCGAGCACGAGCGCGGCGAGCCCCGCCGCGAGCGCGACGGAGGTGGTGCGCTCCCGCGCGAGCGCGCCGCGGCTCGCCCACCGCAGCGCGCCCAGGCGGGCCGCGGCGAGCACGGCGGCGACGGAGCTCGCCGCGATCCACCCCACCGCCGCCTGCGACTCGGCGTGGAGGAACGTGAAGGCGAGCGCGGCCACGGCCGCGGCGAGCGCGATCGCGGCGGCGGCGGGCGGGCGGGACGAGGCGTTCGCGGCGGGCGCGGCGGCAGGCGTCATACGCGCTCGCTCACCCGCTCCCCGATGAGCCCGGTGGGGCGGATCGTCATGAGCACGATCACCACCGCGAACGCGAACACGTCCTTGTACGCGCTCGCGAACGGCAGCGCCGCCGCGCCGAGCGTCTGGAGCGCGGCGAAGACGAAGCCGCCCAGGATGGCGCCGTAGATGTTGCCGAGCCCGCCGATGATGGCGGCGCTGAACCCGATCACGCCGAGGAGGAGCCCGGAGCCGAAGTTGACCTCGTTGTAGTAGAGGCCGTGCATCGTCCCCGCGACCGCGGCGAGGCCCGAGCCGATCGCGAAGGTGACGAGCACGATGCGCTCGAAGTCGATGCCCATGGTCCGCGCCGTCTCCTCGTCCTGCGCCACCGCGCGGATGGCGAGGCCGAGCCGCGTGCGCCGGATGAGCAGGTGCATGCCCACGACGAGGAGGACCCCCGCGCCGAGCATGAGGAGGTTGTCGTGCCGGAGCGTGAGGCCGCCGAGCACGAAGGCGCCGGAGGGAAGCAGCGCGGGGAACCGGTGCGGCTGCGATCCGTTCGGGAAGAACAGGCGGATGCACTCCCGGAGCACGGTGCCCGCCATGAGCGTGACGAGGAGCACGTTGAGCGGCGGCGCGGACCGGAGCGGCAGGACGAGCGCGCGCGCGAGCGCGACGCCGAGGGCCGCCATGGAGAGGATCGCGGCGAGGGCGACCGCGACCAGGAGCGCCGCGTCGGAGCGGACGCCCGCCGCGGAGAGGGCGAGGGCGGTGGCGAGCCCCGCGAACGCGCCCGCCGTGACGACGTCGCCGTGCGCGAACTGGATGACGTCGAGCACGCCGAAGAACAGCGTGAAGCCGAGCGCCACGAGGGCGTACATCATGCCCAGCATGGCGCCGTTGACGACGTACTGGCCGAGGAGGCCGGCGTCCATGGCGGCCGCGGCCTAGCGGCGGCCCTTCAGCTTCCGCTTCCCGCTCGCGTACTCGCTGTCCTCCCACAGGACCCACTTGCCGTCCTGCACCACGTACTTCGTGATCACCGGCACGACGTTCTGCCCGTGCTCGTCGAACGTGATCGTCCCGACGATCGAGTCCCGGTTCCTCACGTTCGCGAGCTCCGCGATGATCTTCTTCCGGTCCGGGCCGACCTTCTCGATGGTGTCCATGAGGAGCTCCGCGGCGACGTAGGCGAACGGGCCGTACGCCTCGGGGCCCTGCGGGTACCCCTGCGCCGCGTACTTCTCGAGGAAGAACTTGCCGCCGGGGAGCTTCGTCGCGTCGGCGCCCTCGCGGAACGCGACGACGCCCTCGGCGAGCGGCCCGAGCGCGCGGATGAAGTCGTCGTTCACGATGCCGGACGTGCCCTGGAACTCCGCGTCGAGGCCGAGCTTGTCCATCTGCTGACGGATGCGGACGCCGATCGGGGTGAGCCCGCCGAAGTAGACGACGTCGGGCTTGAGCGACTTCGCCTGGGTGAGCTCGGCGGTGAAGTCCTGCTGGTCGGCGCCGACGCCGAAGTCCGCGAGGATCTTCGCGCCGCCGGCGGTCGCGAACTGCGTGAAGTACTTGTCGTGCCCCTTCCCGTAGTCCGTGGTGTCGTGGACGACCACCCAGGTCTTGTAGCCCTGGCCGAGCATGAACTTCGCCGCGGTCTCGTTCTGGTTGATCATCGTGCCGTTGACGCGATGGATCTCCTTGAAGTCGTGACCGTAGGTGATGTCCGGGAGGACCGCGCCCCAGACGACCGTGGGCAGGCCGAAGCGGTGGTAGACGCCGGTCGTCGCCATCGCGACGACCGAGCAGTAGTGCGTCACGCCCGCCGCGACCGACCGGTCCGCCGCGGCGCGCGTCGCGACCTGCACGCCCGCGTCCGGCTTGCACTCGTCGTCGAGCACGACGAGCTCGTACTGGTGCCTGGCCTTCGGGTCGGCGTTCCGGAGCCGCACCGCGAGGTCGGCGGAGTTCCTGCCGCCGAGGCCGATGGCGGAGTTCCCGCCGGTGAGCGGGCCGACGAAGGCGATCTTCACGGTGTCCTTCGCCGCGGCCGGCGCCGCGGCGAGGGCGAGGACGAGGATCGGGAGGCACGGGCGGGGGATGGGCATGGGCGATCTCCGTCGAGCGGGCCGGGATGGCTCCCTCACGCTTGCCTCGCCCCGCCGCGGATCGGGCCCGACCTTTTGGGTACGCACGGTCCGTGAGACCGAGCCGCGGCGCGCCGCAGCGCCGGCGCCGGGGCACGCCGCCGCTGCACCCGGGCGCGAGAGATCCTAGGATCTCGGCGGGAGCCCCCGACCCGGAGACGCCATGGCATCCAAGCCGGCGAAGCGCGCGAAGGCGAAGGCCGCCGCCCCCCGCGGAGAGACCCCGAAGGCGCCCGAGCGCGCCGACCATCCGATCTTCTCCCGCGACGAGATCGCGCGTGTCCTCGCGGAGCGCGAGTCGTGGACGCGCGAGGAGCTCGCCGAGGTGCTCGGGCGGCTGCCGCGCAGGAAGGAGGAGTTCAGGACCGACTCCGGCATCCCGATCCCCGACGTCGTGGACCCGGCGATCGTGCGCGAGGCCGATCCCCTGCGCGACGTGGGCTATCCCGGCCGCTATCCCTTCACGCGCGGGCCGCAGCCGACGATGTACCGCGGCCGCCTCTGGACCATGCGCCAGTTCGCGGGCTTCGGCACGCCCGAGGACACGAACCGGAGGTTCAAGTACCTCCTGCAGCACGGCGTGAACGGCCTCTCCACCGCCTTCGACATGCCGGCGCTCATGGGCTACGACGCCGACCACCCGATGAGCCGCGGGGAGGTGGGGAAGGAGGGCGTGGCGGTCTCGTCGCTCGAGGACTTCGAGGTCCTGTTCGACGGCATCCCGCTCGGCGAGGTCACGACGTCGATGACCATCAACGCCACCGCGATCGTCGCGCTCGCGATGTACGTCGCCGTCGGCGAGAAGCAGGGCGTCCCGCGCGCGAAGCTCGGCGGCACCCTCCAGAACGACATGCTGAAGGAGTACATCGCGCAGAAGGAGTGGATGATCCCGCCCGCTCCCGCGGTGAAGGTGAACTGCGACGTCATCGAGTTCTGCGCGAAGGAGATGCCGCGCTGGAACCCGGTGTCCATCAGCGGGTACCACATCCGCGAGGCCGGCGCGACCGCGGTCCAGGAGCTGGCGTTCACGCTCGCGGACGGCATCGAGTACGTCCAGGAGTGCGTGGAGCGCGGGCTCGACGTGGACGAGTTCGCGCCGCGGCTCAGCTTCTTCTGGGACGTGCACAACGACTTCTTCGAGGAGGTCGCGAAGTTCCGCGCCGCCCGCCGCATCTGGGCGCGCACCATGAAGGAGCGGTTCCGGGCGAAGAAGAACGAGTCCCTTCTCCTCCGCACGCACGCGCAGACCGCCGGCGTCTCGCTCACCGCGCAGCAGCCGTACAACAACGTGGTGCGCACGGCGCTCCAGGCGTTCGCGGCGGTGCTCGGCGGCACGCAGTCGCTGCACACGAACTCGCTCGACGAGACCTACGCGCTCCCGACCGAGGAGGCGGTCACCATCGCGCTCCGCACGCAGCAGATCATCGCGTTCGAGTCGGGCGCCGATCGCGTGGTCGACCCGCTCGCGGGGAGCTGGTACGTGGAGTGGCTCACCGACGAGATGGAGCGGCGCGCGCTCGAGCACATCCGCCGCATCGACGAGATGGGCGGCATGCTCCGCGCCGTCGAGGAGGGCTATCCCCAGCGCGAGATCGCCGAGAGCGCGTACCAGACCCAGCGCGAGATCGAGGCCGGCGAGCGCGTCATCGTCGGCGTGAACGCGTTCCGGAACGAGGAGGAGGAGCCGATCTCCGTCCTCAAGATCGACGAGACCGTCGCGCGCGGGCAGGTGGAGCGGCTGAAGGCGCTCCGGGCGCGCCGCAGCGCGGCGAAGGTCGCCGAGGCGCTCGCCGCCGTCGAGCGGGCGAGCCGGGACGGCGTGACCGTCGTGCCGGCGGTCATCGAGGCGGTCATGGCCTACGCCACGCTCGGCGAGATCTCGGACGTGCTCCGGGGCGTGTTCGGCACGTACCGGGAGGCGGGGCGATTCTGATTCCGGTTCTCCCCCCGCTAGAGGCGCCGCAAGCGCCGACATCACGGTCACAGCGGCGGCAGTGACGCTGGAGATCACGGGAACGGGGCGCCGCTGTGACGGGCTGGCGCGGGCGACGTCCCCGCGGGTAGGTTCGGGGCCGATGCTCCGCGCCCTCGCCGCCGTCGCGAGCCTGGCGGCCGCCGTGGCCGGTGCGGCCGCCGGCGCGGCCCCGCCCGATCCGTGCCGTGCCGCGCGCGCGCCCCTGCCGGCGGGCGCGGCGATCCCCGCGTCGGACCGCGCGCCCATCGAGGCGTACCGCGCCGCGTGGCGGAGGGCCTGCGAGCCCAGGGCGGCGGTGGCGGACATGGGAGCGCTGCTCGGCGACGCGGAGGCGCTCGTCGACGACGTCGCGACCGCGCCGGCGCTCGACGCGCTCGCGGCGGCCCTCGCGCCCGGCGCGGAGTGGCCGCTGCCCGCGCTCTGGCGCGACGGCGCCGTGCCGGTCCAGGTGGACTGGGCCGCGTTCGCCGGCGCGGCGGCGCGGGGCACCGTCGAGGACCAGAGGTTCTGGCGCGGCGCCGCGGTGGCGGCGGGGAGGGGCGGCGACCCCGCCTGGCTCGGCGACGCCGCCGGCGCCGGGCCGGCGCGCTGCGTCGCCCTCGCCGAGACGCGGTGGCGCGACGTCGCCGACGCGATCGAAGCGATGGAGCGCGGCGGCTCCCCGGCCTACGGCCGCCACGCGCGCGCGCTGCGGGCGGCGCTGCTCGAGACGCTCTCGGCGCTCGCGCGCGGCCGGCAGGCCTGCGCGTGCCTGCCGGGGGACGGTGGCGCCGCGCTCGAGCCGCTCGCGGCGGACGCGCAGCCGGAGCGGCACGCGCCGCACCTCCGGCGCGAGCTCGCCAGGGCGGCGGCCGAGGCGCTCGCCGCCGTGCGGACGGGGCGCGTGCGCGTCGCGGCGCTCCGCTCCGGCCCGGGCGCTCCGCCGACCGGGTGCGCGCCGTGACCGGGGCTCCGCACTGGGCCGACGCGTACTACGGTGAGCTCTACCTCGCCTCCGTCGCGGACCTCCTCGGGCCGCGCCTCTCCGCGCTCGAGGCGGAGGCCGTCGCGGCGCTCCTCGGCCTCCGCGCCGGGGACCGCGTCCTCGACCTCGCCTGCGGTCACGGCCGGCACGCGCGGGTTCTCGCGGAGCGCGGCGCGGCCGTCGCCGGCCTCGACCGGAGCGCCGCGTACCTCCGGCTCGCCGCCGGTCGGGCGCGCCCCGCGGCCGGCCCCGGCGGCGGAGACCGGCGCGCCCACCCCGGGCCCGCGTGGGTGCGCGGCGACGTCCGCGCGCTGCCGTTCCACGACGGGAGCTTCGACGCCGCGTTCTCCTGGTACGCCTCGCTCTTCATGTTCGACGACGCGACGAACGCGGCGTGCCTCGCCGAGGCGGGGAGGGTGGTCCGGCGCGGCGGGCGGCTCGTCGTGCAGCACGCGAACCCGCTCCGGCTCGCGAAGGAGCCCGTCGCCGCGGCGCGGCGCGACCTGCCCGACGGCTCGCGCGTCGAGGAGGAGTCCTCGTACGACCCCGCCGCCGGGGTGGACCGCTGCGCGCGCCGGCTCGTCCGGCCGGACGGCACGGTGTTGGCGGGCACCGCGGAGTTGCGGTACTACATTCCGGCCGAGTGGGGGCCGCTCGCGGAGTCCGCGGGGCTGCGCCTCCTGGAGCTGACGACCACGCCGGACGCGGGTCGCACCGCGCGCCGGGAGCCGGGACCCGACGCGCCCGACCTCATCGCCCTCTTGGAGAAGAAATGAGCCCCGCGAAAGACCGCCCCCTTCGCATCCTCGTCGCGAAGCCCGGCCTGGACGGCCACGACCGCGGCGCGAAGATCATCGCCCGCGCGCTGCGCGACGCCGGCTTCGAGGTCATCTACACCGGCCTGCACCAGACGCCGGAGATGATCGTGGCCGCCGCCATCCAGGAAGACGTGGACGCGGTCGGCATGTCGATCATGTCGGGCGCGCACATGACGCTCTTCCCCGCCGTCATCGACATCCTGAAGCAGAAGGGCGCCTCGGACATCCTGGTCTTCGGCGGCGGCATCATCCCGCAGGACGACGTGCCGAAGCTCCAGCAGGCGGGCGTCGCGGCGGTCTTCCTCCCCGGGTCGTCGACGCAGAACATCATCGACTGGATCCGGACGAACGTGCGGCCGCGGGCGGCGGCGTAGCCGAAGGCTACCCGCCCGTCCCGATCATCGGCAGCAGCCCGCCGCCGGGCTTCATGTCGTGGCGCTCCTTCTTCGCGAGGAGCGCCGCCCGGATCGCGGCCGCGACGTCGGCGTCGCTGGCCCCGGCGGCGAGGAGGTCCGCGAGCTGGACGCGATCGCGCCCGCCGAGGCACGCCCGCAGCGAGCCGTCCGCGCCGACGCGCACGCGGTTGCAGCCGTCGCAGAACCCCTCGGTCATGGCGCCGATGAAGCCGACGAGGCCGGAGACGGCGCGGCCGGCGTCGTCCGAGACGCCGCGCATGTGGTAGGCGGGGCCCCAGCCCCGCGTCGCGTCCGGCGAGAGCCGCACGCCCTGGGCCTCGAGGAGCGCCTTCACCCGCGCGGTCGGCACGGGCTCGCCGGAACCGAACGGCATGAGCTCGATGAACCGCGCCGTCGCGCCGAAGCGCCAGGCGAAGCGCGCGAGCGCCCCGACCTCGTCCTCGTTCACGCCGCCGACGACGACGACGTTCAGCTTCACGGACTCGAAGCCCGCCCGGAAGGCGGCCTCGATGCCCGCGACGATGCGCTCGAGCGTGGCCGCGCGCCCCGAGACGCGGTGCAGCTTCTCGGGATCGAGGGTGTCGAGCGAGACGTTGAGGCGCGAGACGCCCGCGGCCCGGAGCGGCGCCGCCAGGTCCGCGAGGAGGTGGCCGTTCGTGGTGAGGGCGATCTCCTCGATCCCCCGCGTCGCGCGCACGTCGCGCACCACGTCGAGGAGGTCCCTGCGCAGCGTGGGCTCGCCGCCGGTCAGCCGGACGCGGCGGATGCCGAGCGAGGCGAAGATGCGCACGAGGCGCGCGAGGTCGGCGCGCGCGAGCGCGTCCCCGAACCGGTCCGGCGCGGCGGGCGCGCAGTAGCTGCACCGGAAGTTGCACCGGTCGGTGAGCGACAGGCGGAGGTACGCGATCCGGCGGCCCTGCGCGTCCACGAGCGGTGGGGCGGCGTCGGGCACGTGCGCCTCCGTCAGATGGGACGCTCGCCCGTCGGCCGCGCGAGCTCGTCGATCTCCTCGCACGTCATCGACAGGAACGCGTCGGCGCATCGCGGGTCGAACTGGGTCCCCGACCAGCGCGCGATCTCCGCGCGCGCCACCTCCCGCGGCAGGCCCTTGCGGTAGGGCCGGTCGGTCGTCATCGCGTCGAAGGTGTCCGCGATCGCGAACACGCGCGCGCCGACGGGGATCGTCTCGCCCGAGAGGCCGCGCGGGTAGCCGCGACCGTCGAAGCGCTCCTGGTGGCAGAGCACGAGCTCGGCCGACGCGCCGAGGAACGAGATCGACTTCAGGATGTCGAACCCGATCTGCGGGTGCTTCCGCATCTCCTCCCACTCGGCCTCGGTGAGGCGCGAGGGCTTGAGCAGGATCGCGTCGGGGACGCCGATCTTCCCGATGTCGTGGAGGAGGGCGCCCCGGCCGATGGCCGGGAAGTCCGCCTCGGGGATCCCCACCCGGCGCGCGAGCGCGAGCGTGTAGCGGACCACGCGCTGCGAGTGGTCGCTCGTCTCGTGCTCCCGCGCGTCGAGCGCGGCGACGAGCGACCACAGGGTCTCGGAGTAGGTGGACTCGAGGTCCTTCAGCGTCCGCGACAGCTCCGCCGTCTTCTCGCGGACGCGGTTCTCGAGGCTTCGCCGGTACTTCTGGCGCGCGAGCTCCAGCCTGCGACGCCCGAGCGCGCGCTCGATGGCGCGGATGAGCTCGGTCACCTTCGGCGGCTTGAGCAGGTAGTCCGACGCGCCGCTGCGGAGGCACTCGACCGCGGCCTCGGTGTCGCCGTACGCCGTCAGCATCACGACGGCGGTATCGGGATGCGCCTCGCGCATGCGCTCGAGGAGCCAGAACCCATCCTTTCCGGGCATGCGCACGTCGCTGATGAGCAGGGAGAACTCGCCCTGACGCGCGGCGTCGAGCGCACCCTCCGCGGAGCTCACCGCGGTGCAGGCGTAACCTTCCTCGCCGAGCAGCACCGAGATGACGTTCCGGACCGCGGAGTCGTCGTCGACGATGAGGATCTTCGTGGGCTCCGAGGAGCTGGGCTCCGCCATCGGCACCATGGTCGGCCCCGAACGGGCCGAAACTACTGCACTATAGCATGCAACCCGACAGGCCGATGGCCAGGGTACCGCCAGGGAACGCAACCCTTGACCTGTCCCCGCGTCGTCGCTACATCGCGATCGAAGCGAAAAAATCCATGTCCAGCGCCGAGAGAACGAGCCTGCCCGTGATCCAGAGCGATGCGGAGAGCGGGGCGCTTCCGACCAGCCGCCGCGAGATCGCGGAGGACCTGCGCGCGCGGGGGATCCCGCGCGAGGCGCGGAAGCCGTCGTGGCTCCGGGTCCCGATGCCGGGCGGCGAGCGCTACCAGAAGGTGAAGGAGACCCTCCGCGGCCTGAACCTCCACACCGTCTGCCAGGAGGCGAGCTGCCCCAACGTCGGCGAGTGCTGGGGCGGGGGCACCGCCACCGTGATGCTCATGGGCGACGTGTGCACGCGCGGCTGCCGCTTCTGCCACGTGAAGACGGCCGCGCACCCGCCGCCGCTCGACCCCGACGAGCCGCGCCACCTCGCGGAGGCGATCTCGAAGCTCGGCCTCGACTACATCGTCGTGACGAGCGTCGACCGCGACGACGTGCCGGACGGCGGCGCGGCGCACTTCGCCGAGGCCATCGTGCAGCTCAAGCGGATCCCCGGGCTCCTCGTCGAGGTGCTGACGCCCGACTTCCAGGGCGATGCCGACGCGGTGCGCACCGTCGGGCGCGCCGGCCCCGACGTGTTCGCGAACAACATCGAGACGGTCCGGCGGCTCACCCCCGCCGTGCGCGATCCGCGGGCCTCCTACGATCAGACGCTCGGCGTCCTCGCGCGCATGAAGCAGGAGTTCCCGCGCGTCGTCACGAAGTCCTCGATCATGGTCGGCCTCGGCGAGACCGACCGGGAGATCGAGGAGACGATGCGCGACCTGCGCGGGGTCGGCGTCGAGATCCTGACGCTCGGGCAGTACCTGAGGCCGAGCGCGTGGCACCTCCCCGTCGTGGAGTGGGTGACGCCGCAGCGGTTCGAGGCCTGGCGGCAGGTGGGCCTCGCGCAGGGGTTCCGGTACGTGGCGAGCGGGCCGCTCGTGCGATCGAGCTACCGGGCGGCGGAGCTCTTCCTCCGCGGCGAGATCGCATCGCGGGCCGCGGGCGCGTGATCGACGTGGTCCTTCGGCTGGGACGAGGCGATCCATGCGGCGCGAGAACGAGATCGAGCCGGTACGCGGGCGGGCCGACGAGTCCGCGCACGGGCGCGGCGACGGGCGCGGCGCGCCCGGCACGTCGCGGGAGTGGGAGCCGGGCCGGTCCCTGAAGGAGTTCCCGCTCTACCGGGTCCTCGAGGAGGACGGCCGTTCCGCGCGCGGCGACGAGGAGGTCCCGCTCTCCGGCGCGGAGCTCCTCTCGCTCTACCGCTGGATGGTCCTGAACCGCGCGCTCGACGAGCGGATGATCACGCTCCAGCGCCAGGGGCGCATCGGCTTCTACATCGGCTCCATCGGCGAGGAGGCCACCGTCCTCGGCAGCGCCGCCGCCATGGAGGAGCGCGACTGGATCTTCCCGTGCTACCGCGAGCACGGGGCGGCGCTCCTGCGCGGCATGCCGCTCGTCACGTTCATGTGCGACCTCTTCGGCAACGCCGGCGACGCGATGAAGGGCCGTCAGATGCCGTGCCACGAGGCGTGGCGCCCCGGGCGCTACGCGTCGATCAGCTCGCCCATCGCCACGGAGATCCCGCACGCGGTGGGCGCGGCCTGGGCGGCGCGGATCAAGGGCGAGGACATGGTCTCGCTCACCTACTTCGGCGAGGGCGCCACGAGCGCGCACGACTTCCACACCGGGCTCAACTTCGCCGCGGTGCGGAAGATCCCCGTCGTCTTCGTGTGCCGGAACAACGGCTGGGCCATCAGCGTGCCGCGCGAGAAGCAGACCGCCGCGGAGACCATCGCGCAGAAGGCCATCGGCTACGGGATGCGCGGGGAGCGCGTCGACGGGAACGACCTCGCCGCCGTCTTCGAAGCCACCCGCCGCGCCCGCGCCCGCGCCGCCGCCGGCGAGGGGCCGACCCTGCTCGAGTGCGTGACGTACCGCATCGAGGGGCACTCGACCTCCGACGACCC
>DASSQM010000164.1:0-6284 GCA_035702465.1 Anaeromyxobacter sp.
GGGGTCGCGCTCCGCCGAGCGCAGCGCGTCGAGCTCCGCGTCGGCGCGGCGCGCGGTCTCGAGGATGACGGCGCGGCGGCGCTGCAGATCCATCCTCAGCGTCTCCGGGTTCATGTCGCGCACGTTGCGATCCTTTCGGCGGAGCGGTAATGGACCGGGTCCGCCCCGGTCCGCGTTGTCGCAATGTGCGCACCCATACGCGGAGCGGCCAGGTCGTCGGGGAAGCAAGAAAACGGTAGGCGCCTGGCCGCTCGGACGCTACCCCCCTGGGCGGGGCCGGAGCTGGGAGCCGCATGGACGGTCGAGTCACGATCATCGGAGGCGGCCTCGCCGGCAGCGAGGCGGCGTGGCGACTCGCCGCGGGCGGCGTTCCGGTCGAGCTCTGGGAGATGAAGCCGCAGCGGCGCTCCCCGGCGCACGTGCTCGACGGGCTCGCGGAGCTCGTCTGCTCGAACTCGCTGCGATCGGACGATCCGCGAAACGCCGTCGGGCTCTTGCACGAGGAGCTGCGGCGGCTCGACAGCATCGTGCTCCGCTGCGCCGACGAGACGCGGGTCCCGGCGGGGGACGCGCTCGCCGTCGATCGGGAGCGCTTCAGCCGGCTCGTGACGGAGCGCGTCGAGTCGCACCCGCTCGTCCGCGTGGTGCGGCAGGAGGCCGCGGCGCTCCCCGCGCCGCCCGGGCTGGCCCTCGTCGCGACGGGCCCGCTCACGAGCGACGCCCTCGCCGCGGAGCTCGCCGCGCTCGCCGGCGGCCACCTGCACTTCTACGACGCCATCGCCCCCATCGTCGCGGACGAGTCCGTGGACCGCAGCGTCGCCTACGCGCGCTCGCGCTACGGCAAGGGGGACGGCGACGACTACCTCAACCTCCCGTTCGACGAGGGGCAGTACCGCGCGTTCGTGGCGGCCCTGCTCGCCGGCGAGAAGGTCCCGCCGCACGAGTTCGAGGAGCCGCGCTACTTCGAGGGCTGCCTGCCGATCGAGGTGATGGCGGAGCGCGGCGCCGACGTGCTCGCGTTCGGCCCGATGAAGCCGGTCGGCCTCGAGGACCCGCGCACCGGCCGCCGCCCGTTCGCGGTGGTCCAGCTCCGCCGCGAGGACGTGGCGGGAACGGCGTTCAACATGGTCGGCTTCCAGACGCGCCTCACCTGGCCCGAGCAGAAGCGCATCTTCCGGGAGCACGTGCCGGGGCTGCGCGGCGCCGAGTTCCTGCGGCTCGGGCAGATCCACCGGAACACGTTCCTCGAGGCCCCCCGCGTCCTCGCGCCCGACCTCTCCGTCCGCGAGAGGCCGCACCTCTTCCTCGCCGGGCAGATCACCGGCGTGGAGGGCTACGTCGAGTCCGCCGCCTGCGGGCACCTCGCGGCGCGAGCGATCCTGGACCGCCTCGCGGGCAGGCCCTTCCGCCCGCCGCCGCCCTGCACCGCGCTCGGCGCGCTGCACCGGCACCTGACGGGCGAGGCGCACCCGCCGGGGTACGATTACCAGCCGACGAACGTGGTATTCGCGCTGTTCCCGCCGCTCGATCTCGGTGCTACGGCTTCGCCTCCGCCCGCCGCCGGGCGGAGCCCGGCGGCTCCGAGGAAGCACCGGGGAAAGGCGGCGCGCAAGGAGGCCTACGCCGAGCGCGCGCGAAAGGAGCTCGCATCGTGGATCGATCCGCAACCGCAGCGCTCCTCGGCCTGATCGCCATCGCCGCCTGCACCGCGACGAAGGAGGCGCCCCCGGGCCTCGGCAAGGGGGTGGCGAGCGGCCCGGTGCGGGCGTTCTCGGCCTCGCCGGACGGCGCGTGGCTCGCCGTCCTCGACGGGTGCCGCGACGCGAAGTCCTCCGTGCTGCCGCCGCAGACGGCGAACTGCACGCTCCGCGTCGTGGCCGCCGCCGGCGGCGCCGCGAAGCGCGTCGCGGACGCCGTGACGACGCTGCCGCACGGGCTCGCCTGGAGCAGGGACGGCGCGCTCGCGGCGCTCGCCTCGTACGACTACGCGTCGGCGACCGGCACGCTCGTGCTCTGGCGCGGCGGCGAGCCGAGGACGCTCGCGTCCGGGGTGAGCTTCCACGGCTTCGGCCCGCGCGGCGAGCTCGGGTTCGTCGCGGGGGGGCGGCTCTCGGTGCTCGCGCCCGGCGAGGCGGAGCCGCGCGACGTGAAGGGCGCCGACCGCGTCGCGAGCTTCGAGCTCTCGCCGTCGACGTCGCCGTGCGCCGGCGACGCCGTCCGGCTGGCGGCGAGGGAGGCGCGCGCCGCGGGCGGCCGGCTGCTCGTCGCGGGCTGCGAGCTCCGGGAGGCGCGGCCGCTCGAGGCGGGCCAGGTCGCCGACTACGGATTCGCGCGCGCGACCCCGCAGCTCGCGTACACCGTGCAGCAGCAGGGCGGCGCGGAGCTGAAGCTCGTGCGCACCGAGCCCGCCGTCGCGACCCGCGTCCTCGGCAAGGGCGCACGCACCTTCGCGTTCTCGCCGTCCGGCAAGAGCGTCGCGTTCCTCTGCGACGCCGCGCCCGGGAAGCAGGGCGACCTGCACGTCGCCGCGGAGGGCGAGAAGCCCGCCGTGCTCGCGCGCGACGTCGGCGAGCTCGCCTGGGCGCGCGATGCCGACCGCCTCGCGTGGCTCGAGCGCTACGACCCGCGCGTCCGCTCCGGCACGCTCGGCGTGGGCGGCACGGGCGCGGCCGCCCGCGCGCTGGCCGGGAACGTGTCCGACTTCGAGCTGTCTCCGGACGGCCGCCGCGTCGCGTTCCTCCAGCACACGACGCGGGGCGGCTACTCGGTGGACCTCGGGCTCGCGCAGCTCGACGGCGCGGACGCGAAGCCCGCGTCCGTCGCGCAGGGCGCGTTCGGCTTCGCGTTCTCTCCGGACGGGCGCTGGCTCTACTACCGCACGCGCTGCGTGCGGAACGCGGAGGCCTGCGACCTCGAGCGCGTGCCGGCCGAGGGGCTCGCGCCGGGCGGGAAGCCGGAGTCGGTCGCGGCCGGCGTCAAGAGCTTCGAGTTCGATCCGCGCGACCCGGACCGGCTCCTCGTCACGTGGCAGCGCATGGACGCGCAGGCGCTCGACGTCGCCGTCTGGCAGGGCGGCAAGACGACGTCGATCGACACCTACGTCTCGCCGGGCACGGCGCGATTCCTCGGCCCCGACTCGCGCCGCGTCGCGTACGTGGTCCAGCAGCGCAAGCGGGAGGGCCTGTACGTGGCCGAGCTGCCGCAGCGCTGAGGGGGTCGCTACTTCTTCGCCTTCGATGCCTTCGCGCCCTTCTCCGGCTTCACCTCGATCTTCGTCGCCGTCATCTTGTACATGACGGTGACCTTGTCCCCTTTCTTCGGATCGCCGCCGTTCACCTGCGTCTCCGGCGTCCGCGCGAGCTCCCAGTTGTCCTTGCCCTTCTGCACGGTGATGGAGCTGCTCGAGACGTCCACCACCGGTCCGGTGACCTGGTAGCTCTTCTCCGCGGCGAGCGCGGGCGCGGCGAGGGCGGCGAGGGCGAGGGCGAGGGCGAGCTTCTTCATGGTTCGGCTCCTTTCGGGCGGGTTCCTGCGCGCGTTGTGACGCCGGGCGGGCGTGGCGTCAAGGAGAACGGCGGGAGCGTCGATCGCGATGGCGACCCCGACCCCGACCCCGACCCCGAAAACTCGCCACGCTCGTCCTCCGGTGGCACGCTCGCCCCGATGCCCGTCGACGTCGCCAGCCTCCCTCCCGAGATGCAGCGGTTCGCCGCGTACCTCGAGACCGAGCGCCGCGCGTCCGCGCACACCCTTCGCGCGTACCTCGTCGACCTCTCGCAGTACGCCGCCTACCTCGCCGGCGTGGGCGCCGCGGTCGCGCCGTCCTCTCCCGCGCTCGTCCGCGGCTTCGTCGCGCGCGCGGCGGCCGGCGCCGGCCCGGCGAGCCTCGGCCGGAAGCTCTCGACGCTGCGCACCTTCTACGGCTTCCTCGTCCGCGAAGGGCTCGCGCCCGGGAACCCGGCGCGCGCGGTGTCGACCCCGCGCCGGCCGAAGCGGCTGCCGGGGGCGCTCCCGGAGTCGGAGGTCGCCGCGCTCGTCGAGGCCCCCGCGGGCGACGCGCCCGCCGCGCTGCGCGACCGCGCCATCCTCGAGCTCCTGTACGGGAGCGGGCTGCGCGTGTCCGAGCTCGTCGGCCTCGACGTCGACGACGTGGACCTCGGCGCGCACCTCGTGCGCGTCCTCGGCAAGCGCGGCAAGGAGCGCATCGTCCCGTTCGGGAGGCCGGCGGCGGACGCGCTGCGGCGCTGGCTCTCGGACGGGCGCCCCGTGCTCGCCGCAGCCGTGCGGAGCGGCGCGCCCCTGTTCCTGAACGCGAGGGGCGGGCGGCTCCTGCAGCGCTCGGTGGCGCGGCGCCTCGAGCGGGCGGCCGTCGAGGCGGGCCTCCCGCGCCACGTGCACCCGCACGTGCTGCGGCACAGCTTCGCGACGCACCTCCTCGGGAACGGCGCCGACCTGCGCGGGATCCAGGAGCTGCTCGGCCACGCCTCGCTCTCCACGACGCAGCGGTACGCGCACCTCGACTGGAAGCGCCTCGCGGACGTCTACGATCGCGCGCATCCCCGCGCGAAGCGGTGACCGAGCATCCGCGAACTTCGTTGCCCCTCGGCCGCTCCCGCGCTACCGATCGTGGATGCCCACCTTCCACGGCACCACGATCCTGTGCGTGCGCCGCGACGGAAAGGTCGCGATGGCCGGCGACGGCCAGGTGACGATGGACAAGACCGTGATGAAGTCCACGGCGCGCAAGGTGCGGCGGCTCGCGGAAGGGACCGTGCTCGCCGGCTTCGCGGGTGCCACCGCCGACGCGTTCCAGCTCTTCGAGCTGTTCGAGAAGAAGATCAAGGAGCACGCCCGCTCCTTGCCGCGCGCGGCGGTGGAGCTCGCGAAGCAGTGGCGCACCGACCGCATGCTGCGCCGGCTCGAGGCGCTCCTCGTCGTGGCGGACAGGGAGCACGTGCTCGTGCTCTCGGGCGCGGGCGACGTCATCGAGCCCGACGTCGTGGCGGGCGGCGGCGCCGTCGCGATCGGCTCGGGCGGCCCGTACGCGCTCGCCGCCGCGCGGGCGCTCCTCGCGCACTCGTCGCTCTCCGCGCGGCAGATCGCCGAGGAGTCGATGAAGCTCGCCGCCGAGATCTGCATCTACACGAACGCGAACGTCACCATCGAGGAGCTCTGACGGTGAGCACCAAGGCCGAGAACCTGACGCCGAGGGAGATCGTCGCGGAGCTCGATCGCTACGTGGTCGGCCAGGCGGCGGCGAAGCGCGCGGTGGCCATCGCGCTCCGGAACCGCTGGCGCCGCCAGAAGGTGTCCGTCGACCTGAAGGACGAGATCCTGCCGAAGAACATCATCATGATCGGCCCGACCGGCGTGGGGAAGACGGAGATCGCGCGGCGCCTCGCGCGGCTCGCCGGCGCACCGTTCGTGAAGGTGGAGGCCTCGAAGTACACGGAGGTCGGCTACGTCGGCCGCGACGTGGACTCCATGGTGCGCGACCTCGTCGAGGCCGCGGTGAAGCTCGTCAAGGAAGAGGAGATGGAGAAGCTGCGCGAGCGCGCCCGCGACGCGGCGGAGGAGAAGGTGCTCGACGCGCTCGGCTACGGCTCCGGGTTCGGGCTCGGGTTCCGGAGCGTACTCGGGCGAGCGCAGGGGCAGCCGGACGAAGCTGCCCCGGAGCGAGCGGCGGGATCGGGGGGGCGCGAGCGAGGCGAGCGTCCCCCCGCCACGGCGTCCGGCAGGGAGAAGGCGCGCGCCCAGCTCCGCGCCGGAACGCTCGACGACGACACCGTCGAGGTCGAGCTGACCGAGCGGCCGGCGACGCCGATGCCGTTCCTGGCGCCGGGCATGGAGGACATGGCCCAGGGGCTCCAGGACATGATGCAGTCCATCGGGAACAACCCCATCGTCTCGATGCTGGGCGGCGGGCCGAAGAAGCGGAAGCGCAAGGTGAAGGTGAAGGAGGCGCTGGAGCTCCTCGCGCAGGAGGAGGCGGCGCGGATGGTCGACATGGAGCGCGTGACGCGCGAGGCGCTCGACCGCGCGCAGAACGCCGGCATCATCTTCATCGACGAGATCGACAAGATCGCCGGGCGGGACGGCGGGCACGGCCCCGACGTCTCCCGCGGCGGCGTGCAGCGCGACCTCCTCCCCATCGTCGAGGGCTCGAACGTCAACACGAAGTACGGGATGGTGAAGACCGACCACGTGCTCTTCATCGCCGCCGGCGCGTTCCACGTCGCGAAGGTGTCCGACCTCATCCCCGAGCTGCAGGGCCGCTTCCCGAT
>DASSQM010000165.1:0-2868 GCA_035702465.1 Anaeromyxobacter sp.
GTCGGCCGCGGCCGCGAAGCCCGCCCGCAAGAAGACCGCGCGCATCTCGCGGAGCGATCGCAAGCTCCTCGACCTCCTCGCCCGCAAGGACGACGCCGCGGTGGTCGCGCCGGAGGGCGACGCGATGGACAGCGCCGCCGCCGGGCTCGACGCGGACGCGGTCGCGCGCACCATCTCGGAGAACCGCAAGGCGTTCGACTCCTGCGTCTCGCGCGCGCTGCGCCTCCAGCCGGGTCTGCGACTCGCGCGGCGCGCGACGCTCGTCGTCACGGTACAGCCGAAGGGCAACGTCACCGGCGCGTTCATCGCCGAGGAGGAGGTCGACCGCACCGACCTCGGCGGCTGCCTCTCGGCCGCGGCGCGTCGGATGGTCTTCCCCGCCTTCGAGGGCGAGGCCACCGACGTCTCGATGCCCCTCTCCCTGTCGACAGGGCTCTGACGTACCTTCCCGGCATGCCCATCGTCCCCCCCGAGGCGGTACGGCGGCCGAGGGACCTCGCGCCGCTCCTCGATCACACGCTGCTCTCCCCTGGCGCGACGCCCGCCGACCTCGCGCGGCTCTGCGCGGAGGCGCGCGAGCACGCCCTCGGCGCCGTCTGCGTGCACCGGAACGCGATCGGCGAGGCGCGCCGGCTCCTCGCGGGGACGGCGGTGCGGACCGTCGCGGTCGTCGACTTCCCGAAGGGCGCGGGCACCACGGCCGTGCGCATCGTCGAGGGCCTCGAGGCGGTCCGGGCGGGCGCGGACGAGGTCGACGTCGTGGCGCCCTTGCCGGCGCTCCTCGCCGGACGCTTCGAGGACGTGCTCGACGACCTCCGCGCGCTCGTCCGCGCCGTGGCCGTGCCGGTGAAGGTCATCCTCGAGACCGCCGCGCTCGACCGCGACCGCAAGGTCGCCGCGGCCGCGCTCGCCGCCGCCGCCGGCGCCGCGTACGTGAAGACCTCGACGGGCTTCGGAGGAGGCGGGGCGACCGTCGACGACGTGGCGCTCCTCCGCGCCGTCGTCGGCGAGCGCCTCGGCGTGAAGGCCTCGGGCGGGATCCGGTCTGCGCCCGAGGCGCTGGCGATGGTGCGCGCAGGTGCGGACCGCATCGGGTCGTCGTCGTCGGTCGCGATCGTGACCGGGACCTTCTAGGTCCCAGGTCGCGGTCGGCGTCGGGGTCGCGGTCGGGGTCGCCGTCGGCGCTGCCCCTCGGCTCGGCTCCTCCTATGATCGACGCATGGACCGCCGCCGCTTCCTCATCCTCGTCGCCGACAGCGCGGGGTGCGGCGCGCTGCCGGACGCGCGCGAGTACGGCGACGTCGGCTCGGACACGATCGGCAACACGAGCCGCGCCGTCGGCGGGCTCTCGCTCCCCGTCCTCGGCCGGCTCGGGCTCGGGAACCTGACGGCGGTCGCGGGCGTGCCGCCGGACGGCGCCGCCGGGTTCCACGGCAAGATGGCGGAGCGCTCCCGCGGGAAGGACACCATCACCGGGCACTGGGAGATGATGGGGATCGTCCTCCAGGAGGGCCTCGCGCTGTTCCCGGACGGCTTCCCGCCGGAGATCGTCGAGCCGTTCCTCGCGGCGACGGGCGCGCCGGGAATCCTCGGGAACAAGGCCGCGAGCGGGACGGAGATCATCAAGGAGCTCGGCGAGGAGCACCAGCGCACGGGGAAGCCGATCGTCTACACGTCGGCGGACTCGGTGTTCCAGATCGCGGCGCACGAGGAGACGGTGCCGCTCGAGCGGCTCTACGCGTGGTGCGTCGCCGCGCGGGCGATCCTCGACCCCTGGCGCGTCGCGCGCGTGATCGCGCGGCCGTTCGTCGGGACGCCGGGCAAGTACGCGCGGACCTACCACCGCAAGGACTTCGCCATCGCGACGCCGGGCCGGACGGTGCTCGAGAAGCTCGTCGAGGAGAAGGTGCCGGTCGTCGGGGTCGGCAAGATCCCCGACATCTTCGATCGCAGGGGCATCACGGAGGAGATCCACACGGAGGGGAACGCCGACGGGCTCGCCCGGACCGAGGCGCTGCTCGACCGCGTCGACCACGGGCTCGTGTTCGTGAACCTCGTCGACTTCGACATGCTCTACGGCCACCGGAACGACCCGAAGGGCTACGGGCGTGCGCTCGAGGAGCTGGACCGCGCGCTCCCTCGGCTCCTCGCGAGGCTGCGGCCGGGCGAGGTCTGCGCCATCACGGCGGACCACGGCTGCGATCCGACCACGCCCGGGACGGATCACTCGCGCGAGTACGTGCCGCTCCTCGTGCACGCGGCCGGACGCGGCGCCGGATCGCTCGGCACGCGCGGCTCGTTCGCGGACCTCGGCGCCACGGTCGCCGACTTCTTCGGCGTGCGCGCGGAGGTGGGGACGAGCTTCCTCGGCGCCCTGAGGTGAGCAGCGCCGGCCGGGCTTCCGAGGCAGCGCGCGCGTGTCCCGTCCGCGCCCATGAAGCTGCCTGCTGCGCCCGTTACGTATCCCGCGATGGAGCCACGCGTCGTCATCGTCGGAGCCGGGTTCGGCGGGCTCCAGGCCGCGCGGGCGCTCCGGCGCGCGCCGGTCCGCTCGACCGTCGTGGACCGGCGCAACCACCACCTGTTCCAGCCGCTCCTCTACCAGGTCGCCACCGCCGCGCTGAACCCGTCCGACATCGCCGCGCCGATCCGCCACGTGCTCCGGCGGCAGCGGAACACGGAGGTGGTCCTGGGCGCCGTCGCGTCCGTCGATCCCGCCCGCCGCACGATCCGCCTCGAGGACGGCGCCGAGCTCCCCTACGACTTCCTCGTCCTCGCCACCGGCGCGACGCACTCCTATTTCGGCCGCGACGACTGGGCTCCGTTCGCCCCGGGGCTGAAGACCGTCGAGGACGCGGTCGAGATCCG
>DASSQM010000166.1:0-2321 GCA_035702465.1 Anaeromyxobacter sp.
CGGCAACGGCCGCTACGTTCGGATGAACGGCACCGTGCGCGCGACCGCGTGGGGCTATTCGCTCTGGGAGCTCGAGATCTATGCGCCGGCGGGGGCGACGCCCACGGCCACGCCGCGGGCGACCGCGCCCCCGACCCCGACCCCGACCACGATCGCGACCCCGATCCGTCCGGGCCGCCGTACACTCCGCCGATGCGACACGTCCTCCCCGCCGCCCTCGCGCTCGCGCTCGTCTCCTGCCGCACTCCGCCGCCCGCGCAGCCTGCGAAGCCGCCCGCGCAGCCGCCGCGCGCCGAGGCGCCCGCGGCCCCGGCGCCGCCGCTCGTGGAGGCGCCGCCGCTCCTGCAGCTCCCCCCCGGCGTCCGGCCGCTGCGGTACGCGCTCGACCTCGAGGTCGTCCCCGGTCGCGCCGAGGGGTTCCGGGGCACGTGCGCCATCGAGATCGAGCTCGACGCGGCGCGGCCGTACGTGTGGCTGCACGGGCGCGGGCTCCGCGTCTCGTCCGCCGAGGTCGAGGTCCCCGGCGCCGGTCGGCTCGCGGCGGCGTTCGCGCAGGTGAACGAGGACGGCCTCGCGAAGGTCACGTTCGCGCGGACGATCGGGCCGGGCCGCGCCACGCTCCGCTTCGCGTTCGAGGCGAGCTGGGACGAGCGGCTCGCCGGCCTCTATCTCTCGCGGGCGGGCGGCGAGATCTACGCGTCCACGCAGCTCGAGCCCATCTTCGCGCGCCGCGTGTTCCCGTCGTTCGACGAGCCGCGCTTCAAGACGCCGTTCGACGTGTCGCTCACGGTGCCGGACGGCGCGACCGCGGTCTCCAACGCGCCCGTCGCCTCCGAGAGGCCGGCGCGCGAGGGCCTCCGCACGGTGCGGTTCGCCACGACCGAGCCGCTGCCGACGTACCTCCTCTTCGTCGGCGTCGGCCCGTTCGACGTCGTGACGCCGCCGCCGCTCCCACCGAACGAGGTCCGGGAGCGGCCGCTCGCGGTGCGGCTCCTCGCGCCAAAGGGGCACGGCCAGGAGCTCGGCCTCGCCGCCGAGGCGACCGCCGCGATCGTCCCCTGGTTCGAGCGGTACTTCGCCATCCCGTTCCCGTACGCGAAGCTCGATCAGATCGCGGTGCCGGAGTTCGGCGGCGCGATGGAGAACGCCGGCGCGATCGCGTACCGGAGCGCGCTCCTCCTCGAGTCGGCGGGCACGTCCGAGGACGACCGGCGCGCCATCGCCTCGGTCATGGCGCACGAGATCGCGCACGAGTGGCTCGGCGATCTGGTGACGCTCCCGTGGTGGACGGACACGTGGCTCAACGAGGCGTTCGCGACCTGGGCGGGCGAGAAGGCGGAGGAGGCGTGGCGGCCCGCGTGGAAGCCGCTCGCCGACGCATTCCGCGACGTCGACCGAGTCATGGCGGTCGACGCGGCCGCCTCGGCGCGGGCGATCCGGCAGCCGCTGCGCGCCATGTCCGACGTGTTCAACCAGTTCGACGGCATGAGCTACCAGAAGGGCGCCGCGGTGCTCCGCACGTTCGAGCGCTTCATGGGCGAGGAGCGGTTCCGGGGCGCGATCCGCGCGTACCTCGCCGACCACCGGCACGGGACCGGCTCCGCGGACGCGCTCTTCGCCGACCTCTCGCGGGCTGCCGGCCTGCCGCTGCAGGAGGCGCTCTCCGGATTCACGGACCGTCCCGGCGTCCCGCTCGTCGAGGCGCGCGTCTCCTGCGAGCCCGGCCGCGCGCGGCTCCTGCTCGCCCAGCGGCGGTTCGTTCCGCGCGGCTCCGACGCGCGGGGCGCCGAGACCTGGCGGCTCCCCGTGTGCGCGCGCTGGGAGGCGGGCGGCGCGCTGAAGGAAGGCTGCGCCTTCCTCGACGGGCAGCGCGAGGGCGCGCTCGAGCTCGGCGCCGCCTGCCCGGCCTGGGTGATGCCGCACGCCGGCGGCGCCTCGTACCACCGCTGGATGCTCGCGCCCCCGGATCTGGCGCGGCTCCGCAGAGCGGGGCTCCCGCGCCTCACGACGATCGAGAAGGTCTCGCTCGCCCGCAACGTGCGGGCCGCCCAGCAGGTGGGCGGGAGCCCATGGGGCGACGCGATGGCCGCGATCGCCGACCTCGCCTCCGATCCCGATCCGGACGCCGCGCTCGAGCCGGCGCCCGTCCTCGCGGAGGTACACGACCGCCTGGTCCCGCGGCGCAGCCAGCCGGCGGTCGAGGCGTTCGCGAGGCGCCTGTACGCTCCCGTCGCGGCGAGGCTCGGCTGGACCCCGCGCGCGGGCGAGTCGCTCGGGACGCGCCGGCTGCGCGAGGAGACGCTGGACCTGCTCGCGCTCGT
>DASSQM010000167.1:0-3251 GCA_035702465.1 Anaeromyxobacter sp.
CTTCTCCCCCTCGCCCTCGCGACTGCAGGGGCCGTCGCGTGCTCGCCTGCGCTCGCCGAGGAACTGCCGGGGAATGCGGGACCTTCCGCGGAGGCGTCCCCGCCCGACGCGCGGCCGGCCGCGCCGCCGGGCGCCGATGACGCAGCGCCCCGTGCCGCTCCCGCGCTGCCGGGCGCACCCCCCTCCGCGCCCTCTCCGCGGACGGACGGCCGGACGTGGGGCCTCCTCGTCGGGGCCGGCGTTCCGCAGGGACTCACGGTCTCCGCCGGCTACCGCCCGCTGCCCATGCTCCGCCTGTTCGCGGGCCCGGCGTGGAACTACCTCGGGTTCGGGATCCAGGGCGGCGTGTCGATCGCGCCGTGGCGCTTCGGCGTGACGCCGGTGCTCACGGTGGAAGGCGGTCGCTACTTCGGCGCGAACGCGTCGTTCGTCGCCCGCGGCGGCCAGGGCGTACCGCCCGAGCTCGAGCCGCTCCTGAAGGACATGTCGTACGCGTACGCCGCGGTGCACGCCGGGATCGAGATCGGCAGCCAGGACGGCTTCGCGTTCGTCCTCGACCTCGGGCTCGGCTACGTCGCCCTCGACGCGAAGGGGACGGTGACGAAGACCGACGCCTCGGGGGCGACCGCGACGTTCCGCGACCCGCGCGTGCGCGCGACGTTGCCCACCCTGAAGCTCGGCATCCACTACTGGTTCTAGGGCCGCCCATGCGACGAATCGGACCCGCAGCGCTCGCCCTCGTCCTCCTCTCCTCGTGCTCGCTCACGGCGGAGCTCGAGATCTCCGAGGTGGGCGTCACCCTCCCGCGCCAGTCGGTCCCGGCCTTCGACGTCGGCAACCCGGCGGTCTGGTGCAATCCGTCCGGACCCCCGCCGCCCGTCCCGTGCGTCGGCCTCTCGACGGCGTACGACCTCGGCGCGCAGGTGCCGGCGCTCACGCAGAAGAACGTCACGTACGAGCTCCGCCTCACCGACGTCGCGTTCACGCTCTCGGCGACCCAGCCGAGCGGGACCGCGCCGACGGACCTCTCCGGCGTGAAGAGCGCCCTCATCCGCGTGGGAGTGGATCCGCTGACGCCGGGCTCGGGCGTCGTCATCGCGTCGTACGCGCGGCCGAGCCCCACGCCCGCGGCGCCGATCGCCACGCTCGTCGTGAGCGGCAACGCGAACGTCGACCTCGCGCCGTACATCCGGTCCGGGACGCTCCCCATCCGCGTGGAGGTGGTCATCGACCAGGGGACGTCCGCGTTCGACGCGGACATCCACGCGACCTTCTACGTCAACGTCACGCTCGACTGGGGCAAGTACCTGTGACCCGCGCGCCCGGCCCTCAGCCGGCGCGCACGATCGCGAGCAGCTCGCCGCCGTAGTCGGCGAGCTTCCGCGGGCCGACGCCCTTCACGCCGAGGAGCGCGTCCTCGCTCGCGGGCCGCGCCGCCGCGATCGCGGCGAGCGTCGCGTCCGGGAACACGACGTAGGCCGGGACGCCGAGCGCCTTCGCGGTGCGCGTGCGCCAGGCGCGCAGGCACGCGAAGAGCGCGAGGCCGTCCTCCGCGAGAGCGGTGTCCGCCGGGGGAGGGCTCCGGGTCCCGTCCTCGGCGCGGCGATCCCGCCGCCGCTCGCGCCGCGAGGCCGGCGGCAGGTCCGCGAGGACGTCCGCGCCCGTGCACCGGTCGCACGCGTCGCCGCACGGCGGGATGCGCTCGCCGAAGTGGCCGACGAGCCGGGCGTGGCGGCACCCGTCCGCCTCCGCGAGCCGGTACACCGCCCGCGCCTGCCTCCGCTGCGCGGCCGCGACGTCCGGCTCGGCGTCGTCGAGCAGCCGGTCCCAGCCCATGACGTCCGCCCACGACCAGAAGAGGACGCAGTCGCTCGGCGCGCCGTCGCGGCCCGCGCGGCCGATCTCCTGGTAGTACGACTCGATCGAGCGCGGCAGGTCGCGGTGGATGACGAACCGGATGTCCGGCTTGTCGATGCCCATCCCGAACGCGACCGTCGCGACCACCACGTCGATCGCGCCCGACCGGAACGCGTCCTGGACGCGGGTGCGGACCTCGGGCTCGAGCCCCGCGTGGTACGCCGCGGCGCGCACGCCGTGGTCGGAGAGGTGCTCGGCGGTGTCCTCGACGGAGCGGCGCGAGAGCGCGTAGACGATCCCGCTCTCGCCGCGCCGCGCGCGCACGAGGCGGAGGATGGCGTCGCGGGTGCGGACGCCCTCGCCCTTCTTCACCGCGTGGATGCGGAGGTTCCGGCGGAAGAACGAGCCGCGCACGAGGAGCGGGTCCTCCATGCCGAGCTGCGCGGCGATGTCGCGCGTCACCTCCGGCGTCGCGGTGGCCGTGAGCGCGAGGACGCGCGCGCCGAAGCGGTCCTTGAGGCCGGCGAGGTTCCGGTACGCCGGGCGGAAGTCGTGGCCCCAGTGGCTGATGCAGTGCGCCTCGTCCACGGCGAGCGCGGAGAGGCGCACGCCCTCCATCGCCGTCCCGACCGACGCCTCGAGCCCCTCGGGCGCCGCGTAGAGGAGCTCGACCTCGCCGCGGCGGAGCGCCCGCACGCGGTCGCGCCGCTCCTCGGGCGAGAGCGTGGAGTTGAGGAAGGCGGCGCGCAGGCCGACCCTCGCCATCGCGTCGACCTGGTCCTTCATGAGCGCGATGAGCGGCGAGACGACGAGCGTCGTGCCTCCGAGGATGCGCGCGGGGAGCTGGTACGTGAGCGACTTGCCCGCGCCGGTGGGCATGACGCCGATGCAGTCGCGGCCGCGCAGCACGGCGGAGACGATCTCCTCCTGGCCGGGGCGGAAGGCGCGGTGGCCGAAGACGGACTCGAGCACGTCCCGCGGCGCGGGGCGGTCGTCGGCGGCGCGCGCCGTGGCCGGAGGCACGGGCTCACCGGCCCTCGGGGTCGCGGGCGATCCGGCGGATGGCCGCGCGAGCGCCACCGCGATGCCGCGGAGGCGCTCGACCGCGCCATCGCCGAACTCGGCCGGAGACGAGCGCCAGCGCTCCCGCAGCGCGTCGAGGCGCGCGGCGACGTCCTCGCGCGCCGCCTCGTCGGCGGCCGCGCGCAGCGCACCGTCGAGCGCGTCGATCTCGGCGTCCAGGGAGTCTGAGTCGGGCGGTGACGCGGGCGCGATCGGCACGAGCGGCGGAGTGTACGATGGGGGTCGGACGCCGCTGCCCGTAGTGGCCCCCTGCCCGAAGACGAGAACGGGCGCGATCCTCTCGGACCGCGCCCGTCGAAGCCTCGAGGAGC
>DASSQM010000168.1:0-2385 GCA_035702465.1 Anaeromyxobacter sp.
GGCCTTCAGCAGCAGCGCGTCGTTCCTCTCTCCGCGGCTGTGGGCTGACGGCTGAACGCTGACCGCCGCTACAGGACCCGGAGGACCAGGCACTTCAGATATCGCGTCTCCGGGACCCCGAGCAGCGCGGGGTGGTCGCGCCCTGCCCCGCGGCGCTCGAGGACCTGGAGGCGGCGCCCCGCGTCGTTCGCCGCGTCGAGCACGAGCTCCTCCAGCATCTCCTGCGAGAGGTGGTGGCTGCACGACGCGGTGAAGAGGATCCCGCCCGGCCGGAGCACGAGCATGGCGCGGAGGTTCACCTCCTTGTACCCGCGCCGCGCGCCCGGGAGCGCCTCCTTGCTCTTCGCGAACGCCGGCGGATCGAGCACCACCATGTCGAACGCGGGCTCCTCCTCGGCGCGGTCGCGCAGCCAGTCGAACGCGTTCGCCTCCACCGCCTCGACGTTCCCCGCCCGGTTGAGGGCCGCGTTCTCCCGCAGGAGCGCGGCGGCGCCGGGCTGCATCTCGACCGCGACCACCGACTCGGCCCGCCGCGCCATCTGGAGCGCGAAGCCGCCGCCGTAGCTGAAGCAGTCCGCGCAGCGCCCCCGCGCGTACTCGCCGGCGCGCAGGTGGTTCTCCCGCTGGTCGAGGAACGCGCCCGTCTTCTGGCCGGTGAGGAGGTCGACCTTCATCCGCACCTCGCCCTCGCGGTGCTCGATCGGCCCCGGCTCCGGGCCGCGCAGGACGCCCTTCGTCTGCGGGAGGCCCTCGAGCTCGCGCACGCGGACGTCGTTCCGCTCCACGACGGTGCGGAGCGAGAGCGCGTTCGCGAGGACGTCCGCGAGGAACGCCTTGCGCCGGTCCGTGGCGGGGACGAGCGTCTGGAGCACGGCGGCGTCGCCGTAGCGATCGACCACCAGGCCGGGCAGGAGGTCCGCCTCGCCGTGCACGAGCCGGAGGAATTGCTCCGGCCCGAACACCCGCTCTCGCAGCTCGATGGCGGACGCGATCCGCCGGGCGAAGAACGCCTCGTCGACGGGCTCCTCGTCGCGCGTGACCACGCGCAGGGAGATCTTCGAGCGCGCCGACCAGAACGCCTTCGCGAGGAAGCGCCCCCGCCCGTCGACGAGCGCGACCACGTCGCCTCCCTCGAGCGATGCCGGCGCCTTCTCGACGTCCGCGCGGTAGATCCAGAGGTGGCCGCCCTGGAGCCGCTCGGCGCCGCGGCGGGTGATGGTGATCTTCGGCTCGTCCATCGCTCGTTTCCGTATGTCCTGCGTAGCCGGTGAGGAGCGGCCGGGCACATTTCGGTTCGCGAAAAGTGCCTCGGCCGGATGTCGGATTCCGGCTAGAGCGCCACCGCCTCCCGGAACACGGGCCGTCCGTCCTCCTCGCCGAGGCGGCAGGCGGCCATGTCGACGTCGTGGCCGAAGGCGAGGACGCCGCCGTCCTCGAGCGCTTCGGCCATGAGGACCTTCTTCTCCTCGAGCGTCGTCACCGGGAGCAGGTCGTACGCCATCACCCAGCTCGGCCGGAGGTGGACGTGCGTGGGGATGACGTCGCCGCACCAGGTGACGTGCGTGCCGTCGCCGCGGAAGCGCGGCAGCTGCTGGGCGGGCGTGTGGCCCTCGGACACGATGAGGTCTACGTCGGGAAAGAGCTGCGCCTCCCCCTCGACGAGGTGGAGCAGGTTCGAGTGGGCGAGCAGCTCGAAGTCGTCGGGGGCGAAGCCGCCGGTGTCGCGCTCGGTGGGCGCGTGCGCGTGCTGCCAGGCGCGGCGCTGGAGGTGGTGGACCGCGCGGGGGAACGCGAGCTCGAGGCGGCCGCCGGCGCCGCGCCGCGTGACGCCGCCCGCGTGGTCGAAGTGGAGGTGCGTGAGGAGCACGTCCGTGACGTCCTGGCGCGAGAGGCCGAGGCGCGCGAGCCCGGCGTCGAGGCCGCCCGCCGAGCGATCGACGGCGAACATGTCCGCCCGCCTGGCGTCCCACTTGTCGCCGAGGCCGCAGTCGACGAGCACGACGCGGCGGGCGTCGGCGTCGGCGGCGACGAGGCACCGGGTCGCGAGGCGCACGCGGTTCCGCGCGTCGGGAGCGGCCGCCCGCTCCCAGAGCGGCCGCGGGACGATGCCGAACAGCGCGCCGCCGTCCGCGGCGAAGTGGGCGTCCACGATGGAGGTGAGCTCGTACCGGCCGACGCGCACTCGACTCTCCTAGGCGGCGAGGCGCGGCCATTCTAGCGCTTGTGACCGAGGCGCCATCACTTCGGCGCCTCCGCCCAGAAGAACCCCCGCAGGTCGCCCTCGGCGTACGCGGTGGGCCCGCCGTCGGCGGCGAGCTTCACCTCCGGCAGAACCCGGTCTTGCGCCCCGTGGCAGGCGAGGCACGCGGCGCCGACGGCGATGGG
>DASSQM010000169.1:0-4418 GCA_035702465.1 Anaeromyxobacter sp.
GGCGAGGAAGCCGTGGGCGTCGAACTTCTCTCCCCGGAGCGCCACGAACAGGCTGCCGGGCCCGAGCGTGCGCGTGTCGGTCGAGACACCCGCGAGCTCCGGGGGCGGAGCCCCGAGCCACCGCCCGCCGGTCGCCGCGGCGAGCTCCTCCGCTGTGAAGCGTGGCCCGGTCATGCGATCCCGAGCGCCCTCCGGGCCTCCTCGCGGTCGGAGAAGGGCCGCCGCTCCCCGCCGACGATCTGGTAGTCCTCGTGCCCTTTTCCGGCGACGAGCACCGCGTCGCCCTCGCCCGCCGCGGCGACCGCGAGCGCGATGGCGGCGCGCCGGTCCGGCTCGACGACGAATCCGCGATCGCCGCGCCCGGCGCCCGCGGCCGCGAGGCGGCGCATCCCGGCGCGCTGCAGGCCCGGGAGGATCTCCGCGATGATGGCGTCCGGGTCCTCCGTGCGCGGGTTGTCGCTCGTCACCACGACGAGGTCCGCCCCGCGCGCGGCGGCCTCGCCCATGAGCGGGCGCTTCCCGCGATCGCGATCGCCGCCGCACCCGAAGACGCACGCGAGCCGGCGCGGCGCGAGTGCCCGCAGCGCGGCGAGCGCGCGCGCGAGCGCGTCGTCGGTGTGCGCGTAGTCGACGAACACCGAGACGCCCCGCGCCGAGAGGCGCTCGAGGCGCCCCGGCGCGCCGGCCGACGACGAGAGCCCGCGCGCGACCGCCGCGGCGGGGAGCCCGAGCGCGAGCGCGAGCCCCGCCGCGCAGAGGAGGTTCTCGAGGTTGTGCGCGCCCACGAGCGGCGAGCGGATCGAGAGCGGGCCGGCGGGCGTGGCGAGGGCCGCCGCGATGCCGTCGAGCCCGGCGGCGACGTCGCCTTCCGTGCGGAGGGCGTCACCGGCGCGCCCGCCGTAGCGCCACACCTTGCGTCCCGGGCCGAGCTGGTCCGCGAGGCGCGCGCCCGCCGGATCGCGCACGTTCACGATCGCGACGCCGTCCGGCGCGAGGTGCTCGGCGAACAGCCGCCGCTTCACGGCGAAGTAGCGCTCCATGTCGCCGTGGTAGTCGAGGTGGTCGCGCGTGAGGTTCGTGAAGGCCGCCGCGCGGAAGCGCAGCCCCGCGACGCGCTCCTGCGCGAGCGCGTGCGACGAGACCTCGAGCACCGCGCCGCGGGCGCCGGCCTCGCGTGCGGCGGCGAGCATCGCCTGGATCTCGGTCGACTCGGGCGTCGTGTGGAGCGCGGCCCGCTCGGATCCGGGCCAGCGGTGCACGACGGTGCCGAGGAGCGCGAACGGGACCTCGGCGGCGCGCGCGCACGCCTCGACGAGCCATGCGACCGTCGTCTTCCCGTTCGTGCCGGTGACGCCCGCGAGGAGGAGCGAGTCGCCCGGCCGGCCGTGGAAGTTCGCCGCCGCGACGGCCATCGCGCGCCGCGACGACGGCGCGAGGAGGAGCGCCGCCGGCGGGCAGGCGACCGGCCGCTCGCCGACGACGGCGACCGCGCCCCGCCGCGCCGCCTCGGCGGCGAAGTCGTGGCCGTCGCGGGCCGTCCCCGGCAGCGCGAAGAAGGCCGCGCCCGGGACCACCGCGCGCGAGTCGCCGGTGACGAGCGAGACCTCCGGGTCTGCGCGCAGGTCTCCCCGGGCGCCGGTTCCCTTCATGATGGCCGAGAGCTTCATTCGCCGAGGGCTCCATGCAAACGCACGTCCGGGCCGGTTTCCTCCGCCCCGTTCGCAGCTTGCACGCCGCGCGTGTCCCGCCGGACACGGAGGCGCTGCGCATCGTAACTCACCCCGCCGGCCGCAGCGTCATCCGAACACGGGTTCCGCGCGCCACCACGCGGCCCGCGGCGGGGACCTGTCCCACCACGCGCCCCGAGCCGTCCAGGTCGGGGGAGAGATCGAGCGCCTCCAGCGCCCGGATCGCGGCCCGGGCGGGCAGGCCGGCGAGCGAGGGGACGGCCACTCCTCCCCCGGCCGGAGGGCGCCGCGGCCCCTCGTCGTCGACCGCGGGCTGCGGCGGCGCGGGCGGCTCCTCCCTCGCGTCGGGCGCCGCGGTCACCGCGGCGAGCGGGGGCGCCGTCGGGGGCACGCCGAGCATCTTGAGCGCGTACTCCGCGATCTCGCGGAACGCGGGCGCGGCGATCTCGCCGCCGAAGATCTCGTCCTTCGGCTCGTCCACGAAGACGCCGATGACGATGCGCGGCGCCTCGGCCGGCGCGAAGCCGACGAACGAGCTGAAGCGCTTGTCGGCGGAGTAACCGCCGGAGACGAGGTCCGCCTTCTGCGCGGTGCCGGTCTTGCCTGCGGCGCGCCAGCCGTCGAGCCGCGCGCGCTTGCCGGTGCCGTGCGCGTCCTCCACGACCCCGACGAGCCAGCGCGAGACCGTCGCGGCGACGTCCTCGGAGACCACGCGGCGCACGACGGTGGGCTCGGAGGCGTCGAGCACCTCGCCCGTGGCGCCGTCGACGACGCGCTTCACGAGCGCGGGCCGCACGAGGAGTCCGCCGTTCGCGATGGCGCCCATGGCCACCGTGACCTGGAGGGCGGTCGCGGACATGCCCTGGCCGAACGCCTGCGTGGCGAGCGCGAGGTCCGCCCGCGGAAACGGCACCTGCCCGCGCGCCTCGCCCGGGAGGTCCACGCCCGTCCGCTCGCCGAAGCCGAACGCGAGGAGCGCGTCGTGGAGGCCCCGCTTGCCGAGGCGCGCCGCGATCTTCGCGGCGCCGACGTTCGACGAGGCGGAGAGGATGCGCGACGGGCCCGCCCAGCCGAGCGCCTCGTGATCGTGGATGACGTGCGCGCCGATGGCGAGCGTCCCGTTCCCGCAATCGATCGGGTCGCGTGGCCGGAGGACGCCCGCGTCGAGGGCGCCGGCGATCGCGAAGGTCTTCATCGTCGAGCCTGGCTCGAACGCGTCGGCGACGGCGCGGTTGCGCATCTCGGCGCCGCGGCGCAGCGCGTTCGGGTTGAAGGAGGGCCACCCGGCGAGCGCGAGCACCTCGCCGGTGCGGGGGTCGAGCGCCACCGCCATGCCGGCCGCCGCGCGGGCGGACGCCACGGCGCGCGCGACGGCGCGCTCCGCGGTGAGCTGGAGGCCCTGGTCGAGCGTGAGCTCGACGCGCGCGCCCTCGCGCTCGTGCCCGGCCGACGGCGCGCCCGCGAGCACCGTGCGGCCCGCGCCGTCGCGGAGCGAGGGGACCTTCGCGGGCGCCCCGGCGAGCACGTCGTCGAGCGCGAGCTCCACGCCCTCGAGGCCGTTCCCGTCGTCGCCGACGATGCCGATCACCTGGCTCGCGAGCTCGCCCTTGGGGTAGTAGCGCCGCGTCTCCGGGACGAGCGCGACGCCCCGCAGCTTCACCTCGCGCAGGAACCGCTCGACCTGCGCGGCCTCGTGGGGCGAGACGCGGCGAGCGAGCCACACGAAGCGGGACGCCTTCTGGAGCTTGCGCCGGAGCGCGCCGGCGTCCTGCCCGAGCGCGGCCGCGAGCTTCTTGAGCGCGGCGCCGGAGCGGTCCTCCCGCTGGAGCACCCAGGGGTCCGCGAAGACGGAGCGCGCGTCGGCGCTCCCGGCGAGCAGCACGCCGGCGCGGTCGGCGATGACGCCGCGCCGGGGCTTCAGGACGAGCTGGCGGCGGACCTGGTCCATCATGTCGTCGACGAGCGCGTCGCGGCGCAATATCTGAAGGTGGACGACGCGCGCGGCGATGCCGGCGAACCCCGCGGCGAAGGCGAGCGCGAGGAGCGCGATGCGGAGCGCGATCCAGCGCGTGGCGCGCGGATCCGGGCCCGGCCGCACGTCACCGCCCCGGCGGCGGGCCGCCCGCGGCGCGCGGCGCGCGGAGCGCCATCATGGAGCCGGATCGGGATGGCTCCGCCGGGCCGGGTCGAACGACCCCAACGCCCTTCCCGCCCCCGCCCGCCAAGGCGAGTCGCGGGCCCGCCGCCTGCACCGCTCCCGGCGCCGGCGGAGCCATTCCCAGCCTCGTCCGCGCGAACCGCTCCAGCGCGAGGGGAGACCGCAGGGTCTCGACCTCGATGCGGAGCCGATCGTGCTCGGACGTGAGCTTCACGTGCTGCGCTTGCAGCTCGGCGAGCGCATAGCCCGCGGACACGACGCGGGTGCGGGCCCAGACGTGGAAGATGCCGATCGCGGCCGCGAGCGCCGCGGCGAGCGCGGCCTTGCCGAGCCGGGGCGCGAGCTGCGCGGAGGCGGCGCGGGCGCGGCTCATCGCAGCTTCTCCACGGCGCGGAGCTTCGCGCTGCGCGCGCGGGGGTTCCGCGCCACCTAGGCGTCGGACGCGACCACCGCCTTCTTCGTCACCCGCGCGAACGTGGCCCTCGCGCCGCACGCGCAGACGGGCAGGTCCGGCGGGCAGGTGCAGGCCTGCGTGAGCGCGCGGAACCGCTCCTTCACGCGCCGGTCCTCGA
>DASSQM010000170.1:0-3270 GCA_035702465.1 Anaeromyxobacter sp.
TGCTGCACGCGGCCGAGCCGCGTGGTCAGCGTGGCGAGCAGGCGGAACTCGATCGGCGTGAGGTCGACCTCCACGCCGTCGACGGAGGCGCGGTGCGCGTCCACGTCGATGCGGAGCGGCCCGACGCGCTCCGGCGGGCGCTCGGCCGCGGGCGCTCCGGTCACCCGCCGGAGCACCGCACGAAGGCGCAGGACGAGCTCTTGGATCGAAAACGGCTTCGTCACGTAGTCGTCGGCGCCGAGCTCGAACCCGACGACGCGGTCGATTTCATCGCCCCGCGCCGAGCAGATCACGATCGGCACGGCGCGCGTGCGCGGGTCGGCCCGGATCCGGCGGCAGACCTCCGCGCCGGGCAGGTCCGGCAGCATCAGGTCGAGCAGCACCAGGTCGGGGACGCGGTCGTGCAGCTGCGCGAGCGCGCGTTCGGCCGAGTCGGCGAGCAGCGTCTCGAACCCCGCGCCGCGCAGGTTCGCGGCGAGGAGGGCGAGCATGTCTCGCTCGTCGTCGATGACGAGCACGGTGGGCATGGGTCAGGTCTCGCGCGGCGAGGTGAAGCTCCCGTCGCGCGGCGGTGACGGATGCGTGACGGCGGACGCGCGGCTCTCCGCCAGAGACCGCGCGCCCGCGCGAGCGCACGGAGTTCCCGGAGACGTCACGCGGACGAGCGATCCGCGATCCGTGCGAGTGGTCAACTCGGCGGCGATGGTCCGCTCCATGGCGCACGTCTCGGATCTCCACCTCGGGCGCAACGAGCGCACCGACGCCGCCGCCCGCGGGTTGTGCTCGGCGCTCGTCGAAGCGCGGGTGGACGCGGTGCTCGTCACGGGCGACGTCACTCACCGCGGCCGGCGCGCGGAGCTGCTCTCGTTCGAGGACGCCTTCGAGCCGTTGCTTTGCCGCGGCGTCGTCGCCGTCGTCCCCGGGAACCACGACCGGGCCGGCGACGACGCGGGCGCGTCGCTCATGATCGGCGCGCGGGTCGGGGTCACGTCGTTTCCGGGGCTCCACGTCGTCCGCGTCGACTCGACCGCGTCGCACAACAGCTCCGTCCTGTCGCCGCACGGGCACCTCGCGCCGTCGGATCTCGCCGACGTGGACGCCGCGCTCGACGAGGCGCCCGCCGGCGCGCTCACGGCGATCATGCTCCATCACCACGTCCTGCCGCTCCCGCCCGAAGACCTCGCCGAGCGGCTCTCGGGGTGGCTCGGGTGGCCGCACGCCGCGGAACTCCCCGAGGGTCCCGCGCTCCTCGCGCTCGCGCGCGGACGGTGCGACCTCGTGCTGCACGGCCACCGCCACGTCCCGAGCGTCGTCGCGCCGTGGCCCTCGGACGCACGCGAGCTCACCATCGTGAATGCGGGTTGCTCGCCCGACCTCGGACGCGCGCGGCTGTACCGCCACCGCGCCGGGGCGCTGCTCGAGATGGGGTGGCTCGACGCGGGACCGGACCGGGCGACGGCCCGCGCCGCGCTCGCCGCCGCGTGAGCCGGCCCGCCACCGGTTCGTCACCTTCTCGGTCCACCCCGCAGCCGGCCGCCTACGATACGCTCGGTGACTCTCCATGTCCGAGCCGATTCCCCCGCAACCGTCCGCCCGTCCGCTCGTCGTCGCCGTCGAGATGGGCTACGGCCACCTCCGCGCGGCTGCGCCGCTCGCGGACGCGCTCGCCAGCGACGTCGTGCAGGTCGATCGCGCGCCCCTCGTCGCGCCGGACGAGGAGCGGCTCTGGTCGCGCGTGCGCCGCTCCTACGAGGTGGTCTCGCGCCTGTCGCAGCTCCCCGCCGTCGGCGCCCCGCTCCGGTGGGTGCTCGAGTCGGTCACCGACATCCCCCGCTTCCACCCGTACCGCGATCTCTCGAAGCCGACGCGCAGCGTGCGGACCATCGATCGCTTCGTGCGTCGCGGACTGGGCGACGGGCTCGTGCGCCACCTGCGCGCCACCGGCGCGCCGCTCCTCACCACGTTCTTCACTTCCGCCATCGCCGCCGATCGCGCCGGGTACGAGAAGATCTTCTGCGTCGTCACCGACACGGACATCAGCCGGGTGTGGGCGCCCGTCGACGCCGCCGGGACCCGCATCCGCTACCTCGTGCCGACGAGGCGCGCCGCCCGGCGCCTGAAGAGCTACGGCGTGCCCGAGGAGCGGATCACGTTCACGGGGTTTCCGCTGCCGGACGAGCTCGTGGGCGGCCCGACGCTCGCGACGCTGAAGCGCCACCTCGCGGCGCGCATCGTGCGGCTCGACCCGTCCGGCGAGTTCCGCCGCTCCATGCCCGAGGAGCTCGCGCACTTCCTCGGCGCGCTCCCGCGCGGCGAGGAGGGGCGCCCGCCGCGCATGGTGTTCGCAATCGGCGGCGCCGGCGCCCAGGCCGGGCTCGCCGCCGCCTCGCTGCCCGGCTTCCGCCCGGCGCTCGAGGAGGGTCGCCTCGCCGTCACCCTCGTCGCGGGGGTCCGCTCCGACGTGGAGGCACGGTTCCGCGAAGCCGTGCACCGCGCGGCGATGGAGCCGCTCCTCGGCGGCCCGCTCGAGATCCTCGCCGCGCCGTCGTTCCCCGAGTACTACGCGCGGTTCAACGCGCTCCTCGCGGGGACGGACGTCCTCTGGACGAAGCCGTCCGAGCTCGTGTTCTACGGCGCGCTCGGGATCCCGCTCGTGCTCTCGCCGCCGGTCGGCGTGCACGAGCGGTACAACCGCCGCTGGACGCGCGAGAGCGGCGCCGGGCTGAAGCAGCGCGAGGCGCGGTTCGCGGCCGAGCGGATCGCGGACTGGCTCGCGGACGGCGTCCTCGCCGCCGCGGCTTGGGCCGGATACATGCGACTCCCCAAGTTCGGCCTCTACCGCATCCTCGAAGCGGTCGGCGCCCGCGACACCGGCGCCCGGGGAGACGCCGCGCCTCAGTCGATCGCGCCCGGCTCCACCAGGCGATAGCCGACGCCGCGCACCGTCTGGAGCAGGTTCCGGCCGGCGCCGAGCTTCTCGCGGAGCCGCTTCACGTGCGTGTCCACCGTGCGCGTCTCGATCTCGGGCGACATCTCCCAGACGTCCTCGAGGAGCTGCTCGCGCGACTGGACGCGCCCGAGCCGTGCCACGAACGTGGTGAGGAGCTTGAACTCGAGCGCGGTGAGGTCCACCTCGACCTCGTTGACGAAGCACCGGTGCGCTTCGACGTCGACGCGGATCGGCCCCACCGCGGAGCGCGGCGCGCCGTCCGCCGCCTTCCGTGCGCCGGCGCGTCGCAGGACCGACCGCAGCCGCAGGACGAGCTCGCG
>DASSQM010000171.1:0-6787 GCA_035702465.1 Anaeromyxobacter sp.
GGTCCTCGACCGACTCCTCGATGAGGAGGAGCTGCGCGACCGCGGCGTCGACCTCACCGGACCGCTTCTCGATCCAGGCGATCCGGAACCGCGCCTCGTCGCGGTAGTCGCCGGTCGGGTGCTCGCGCGCGAGGGCCGCGAGCGCGTCCTTCGCCTCGGCGGCCTTCCCGCTCCGGGCCAGGATGTCCGCCGCGAAGAAGAGCGCGTCGTCGGCGAGCGAGTGCCGGGGGAAGTCGCGCGCGAGGCGGCGGTAGAGCGCCACCGCCTCGTCGCGGTCGCCGGCGATCGACGAGGCGCCGGCGAGCGCGTACAGGGCGCGCACCCGGACCTCGGGATCCGCGCACCGGTCCGCGACGGGCCGCAGGATCTCGATCGCGCGGCGGTAGTTCCGCTCCTTCCTGTGAGCCCGCCCCGCCGCGGCGCGCGCCCGGCACGCGAACGGCTCGTCGGGCCCCGCCTCCGGCACGCGCTCGAGCAACGGTCCGAGCAGCGCGAGCGCTGCCTCGTTCCGGTTCGCCTCGAGCAGCGCCTCGGCCCGGCGCAGCACGTCCGCGTCGGAGGGCGGCCCGCCGTCGGGCGCGGGCAAGGCCTGGAGCGCCGTGCGGCAGTCGCCGGCCTCCGGCGCCAGCGGGTGCGCCGCCCAGCACGCGAGCCACGCGCGGCGCGCGCCCGCGCCGTCGCCTCCGCCCGCCCGCAGGCGGCCGTCCAGGAGGAGCGCCGTCGCGGCGAGATCCGGCTTCGCGAGGTCAGTCGGCGCGCTCATCCCGACGAGCGGCGCGAGGGCGGCGAGCGCCGCGGCGCGATCGCCGGCGGACGCCGAGAGCCGCGCGCGTGCGAGGCGGGCCGGAGCGGCGAGGAGCGAGCCGTCCGGGACGAGCGCCCATGCGTCGATGGCCTCCTTCGAGCGCCCCGCCGCCGCGAGCGCCTCGCCGCGCAGGTTCGCGATGCGGTCGGCGATGTCCGGGAGCGACCCCTCGAGCCCCTCCAGCACCGCCGCCGCCTGCGCCGCGCGCCCGGCCTCGAGGAGCGCCGTCGCTCTCAGGTATCTCGCCGCGGGCTGCTCGCTCTGCGCGAGCTTCGACGCCGCCTCCCCGAACCGCCCGCGATCGAGCGCGGCCTTCCCGTCCGCCTCGGGCCCGCGCGCCAACAGGGACGCGAGGTCCGCGGGGGTGACGGAAGGATGTGCCGCGAGCGCGACCGCGAGGACGGCGGGGAGCATCTGCCCGGGTGGGAGATTGGGGTGCGAGGCGGGGGGCGGTCAAGGGGGAGGCCGCCGGGGTAGCTCCGAGGCTGCAGACGCCCGCCCGGATCGAGCGCGAAGGCCGCAAAACGTCTAGGATCGCCTGGTCGTGGACATCCGGACCCAGGCGGCGCTCCTCGCCGCGATCGTGACCCTCGCGCTCGCCGTGGCGGCGCTGCTGCGGGACAACCGATCGAGGGTGTTCACGCTGTTCGCCGTCTTCTCGGCGGACCTGTTCCTCTTCTCGCTCGCCCTCTCCTTCCTGCGCTGGCCCGAGTCGTTCGGGACCGTCTGGTGGGACCGGCTCGCGGTGGCGTCCGGCGCGCTCGTCCCTGCGGCGGCGCTCGCCTTCTTCCTCGAGTTCCTGGGCGTCGCCCGCCGGCCGGCGCGCCGCGCGCGGAACGCGATGCTCGCCGGGTCGCTCACGGGCATCGCGGTCGCTGCGACGCCGCTCGTGCACGTGAAGCCGGCGAAGCTCGTCGTCGCCGCGTACGTCGTCGGCGGCCTCACCGCGGTGCTCTCGGTCCTCTGGGGGAAGATGCACGCCTCCCAGATCCGGGTGGAGCGCGCGCGCCTCCAGTACCTCTTCATCGGCGCGGTCGTCGCGGTGGCGCTGTCGACGCTCGACATGCTCCCGCGCTTCGGCGTGCCGTATCCCGCCGAGGGCCTGGGCTCGATCTCGCTCACCCTCTTCAAGTTCTTCCTGTCGCAGACGCAGCAGCGCCACCGGCTCCTCGATCTGCACGAGTTCCTCGGGAAGATCGTGGTGGTGACGGCGCTCGGGCTCGTGCTCGTCATGATCTACGGCGGGCTCGTGTCCTGGGCGGGCGACCGGCCGGAGCTGTTCTACTTCAACACGGTGGTGGCCTCGTTCGTGATCCTGTCGCTCTTCGAGCCGATGCGGGAGAAGGTCGAGGAGTGGGTGGTCGCGACGCTCTTCCACGAGCGGTACGAGCTCGTGCGCAAGCTCGAGGCGCTGCGCGACCGCATCGGCAACGTCATCGAGCCCGGCGGCCTCGCGGTCGTGGTCCTCGACGGCCTGTTCGAGACCCGCCGCGTGACGCACGCGTCGCTCTGGCTCCTCGCCGACGACCGCCCCGGGTACCGGCTCCTCGACTTTCGCGGCCCGCCGCCGACGCCGTTCCTCGAGCCGGGCACGGCGCGCGCCCTGCTCGCCGCGTCCTCGTCCGGCCAGAAGGCGATCCTGCTCGAGAACATCGACCGCCGCATGGCGGAGCTGCGCGCGCTGCTGCCGCCCGGGCCGACCGAGCACGAGAGCCGCAGCGGCCGCGGCGCGCCCGCCGCGATCGCCGAGGAGCTGAAGCGCCTCTCCGACGCGCGCGCGGTGATGGGCGCCATGAAGGCCGGCATCTCCATGCCGTTCCTGGCGGGCGAACGCGTGGTCGGGTTCCTCGCCTGCTGGGACGACCGCGTGCAGGAGGCGTTCGCCTCCGACGAGATCGCGACGCTCCTCGAGGTCGCCGACCGCTGCGCGCTCGTCATCGAGAACTCGAAGCTGTACCAGCAGATGAAGGAGCGCGACCGCCTCGCCGCCATCGGCGAGATGTCCGCCGGCCTCGCCCACGAGATCCGCAACCCGCTCGCCGCCATCAAGGGCGCCATCCAGTACCTCGATCCGAAGAAGCTGCCCGAGGAGGACCGCGAGTTCCTCGAGATCATGATCGAGGAGGTGAACCGCCTGAACGGCGTCGTCACGCAGTTCCTCGACTACTCGCGTCCGCTCAAGAGCTCGCTCGCCCCGACGGCGGTGAACGAGGTCCTCGAGAAGACGTTCAAGCTCCTCGAGAGCCAGACGCCCCCGAACGTGACGGTCGAGCTCCAGCTCGCGGAGTGGGCGCCGCGCGTGCAGGCCGACGCCGAGCAGCTGAAGCAGGTGTTCCTGAACCTCGCCCTGAACGCGTTCCAGGCGATGCCGGGCGGCGGCCGGCTCACCGTCTCGACGCGCGTCGCCCGCGACGAGCTCGCCTTCTGGCGCGAGGGAGCGCGCCGCGCCGACGTGGTCGAGGTCCGCTTCAAGGACACCGGGCCGGGCGTGCCCGCGGAGGCGCGGGAGAGCATCTTCGTCCCCTTCTACACCACGAAGGAGAAGGGCACCGGGCTCGGGCTCGCCATCTGCCAGCGCATCGTGAAGGCGCACCAGGGGTCGATCGTCGTGCACTCCCGGCCCGGCGAGGGCGCGGAGTTCCTCGTCTCGCTGCCGGGCCTGCGCGAGGAGCGTCCGCCCGAGGCGTCGATCACGCCACCCCCGACCGCCGAGGAGCGGCTCCGGGACCGCGAGCGCCGCCGCGCGAAGGCCGAGGAACGGCTCCGCGGCCGCAAGAAGCGCAAGAAGCAGCAGGCGTGACGGGCCTGCCGAACGTCCGCCCTTCGTGCTAATCGATCCGCCGTGGCCCACGTCCTCATCGTCGACGACGAGGTGAACATCCGCCGGGTCCTCGCGGCGATGCTGAAGCGCGAGGGGTACGAGGTCACCACCGCCGCGGACGGCGAGCAGGCGCTCGGCGTGCTGCACAAGACGCCGGTCCACGTGGTGGTCACCGACCTCGTCATGCCGCGCATGGGCGGCATGGAGCTGCTCCGCCGCGTCTCGTCGGACTTCCCGGACGTGCCCGTCATCGTGATCACCGCGCACGGCTCGGTGGACAGCGCCGTCGCGGCGCTGAAGGCGGGCGCGTTCGACTACATCACGAAGCCGTTCGAGCAGGAGGATCTGAAGAAGGTCATCGCCAAGGCGGCGCGCGCTCACGACCTCGAGCGCCAGAACGTCCACGCCACCTTCGCGGACGGGGAGCGGCCCCCGCTCGTGGGCGACTCGCCCGCGATGAAGGCGATCTACGACATCGTGGCGAAGGTGGCCGACTCGCCCTCGACCGTCCTCATCACGGGAGAGAGCGGCACGGGCAAGGAGCTCATCGCGAAGGCGCTCCACCGCGGGTCGTCGCGGCGCGACAAGCCGCTCATCAAGGTGAACTGCGCCGCCATCCCGAAGGACCTCGTGGAGAGCGAGCTCTTCGGCTACGAGCGCGGCGCCTTCACCGGCGCGGTCGGATCCAAGCCCGGCCGGTTCGAGCTCGCCGACGGCGGCACGCTCTTCCTCGACGAGATCGGCGAGGTCCCCGTCGAGATGCAGGTGAAGCTCCTGCGCGCGCTGCAGGAGTCCGAGTTCGAGCGGGTGGGCGGCATCAAGACCCTGCGCGTGGACGTCCGGCTCATCGCCGCGACGAACCGCGATCTCAAGGCGCTCATCGCGGAGGGGCGCTTCCGCGAGGACCTCTACTACCGGCTCGCGGTGGTGCCGATCGCGCTGCCGCCGCTGCGCGACCGCCGGGAGGACATCCCGCTCCTCGTCCGGCACTTCATCCAGAAGTACGACGAGCGGCTCGGGAAGCGCGTCGAGGGCATCGAGGACGAGGCGCTCCAGCTGCTCCTGGGCTACTCGTGGCCGGGGAACATCCGCGAGCTCGAGAACCTCATGGAGCGCTCCGTGCTCTTCGCGGACGGCGCGCTCATCCAGGCGAACGCGCTCCCCGACTCCCTGCGCGAGCGCGGCGGCCAGCCGCCGGTGCCCATCGCCGCGATGGGGCCGCTCGGCGCCATCGCCGCGCCGAGCGGCGCGTCGATGAAGGAGATCGTGCGACACGCGCAGGCGGAGCTCGAGAAGGAGCTCATCGGCCGCGCGCTCGAGGAGACGGGCGGGAACGTCACGCGCGCGGCGAAGCGCCTGCAGATCAGCCGCAAGTCGCTCCAGGTGAAGATGAAGGAGCTCGGGCTTCGCGGCGCGACCGACGTGGACGAGTGATCGGCGCGCGGAAGTGCAGCGTTCTCCTACCTCGCCAACTTGACCCGCTGGGGGGCCGCTGCTAGCGTCGCCGACAGCGTTTCCCAGCGCGTTTCCGCGCGCTTGCACCACCGGAGGAGAGCATGCGGCCTCGCCTGGGCGCCATCGCCGCCTTCCTGGTCGCCGCGTCGGCGGCGCCCGCGAGCGCGGCCGAGGTCACCCGCGTCGCGACCCGCGGCGAGCCCGGCAATCCGTTCGAGCTGCACCTCTCGGCGTGGTGGGACCGCCTCCAGGAGCAGGCGCGGATCACGCGCGAGAACGCGCCCGAGGAGCTGCGCTATTCGCGCACCGTGAACTCGATCTACGCGCGCGCGGCGATCGCCATCGCCGAGGACCTCGAGATCCACTTCGAGATGCCGTACGTCCTCGCCGACGATCGCACCTGGCGGTTCGGCATCCGCGGCAGCTCGACGACGGGTGTCCCGGGCAACTCCATCGAGGGGAACGCCATCGACGCGAGCGGCGCGCCCTGCCCCGACGTGAACGGCGACGGTATCCCCGACCCGTGCCCGCTCTTCCCGGTCGCGCCCACCACGACCGTGTACCACGGCGGCAAGATCGGCGACCTCCAGGTCGGCCTCGCCTGGGGAATCTTCAGCGACAAGAAGGATCCCACGAAGCCGTACTGGCTCGTCGGCCTCGACGTCACCGCCCCGACCGCCGCCCTCTACGACCCGGCCGCGAACCGCGGCACCGACTGGTCGTCGCCTTTCAACGTCCAGGGCAAGCCCGGCCCGTTCGGCGAGAAGGTGTGGCGGTGGGACCTCTACACGGTGCTCTCGAAGCGCATCGGCGCCATCGACCCGTACTTCAAGGCGCACGGGACGCTCCTGACGAAGTCGAGCTCGACCTACTCGAACTGCGACCACGTCCAGGAGCTCGCGACGCCGAGCGCCGCCGTCCCCGTCCCGCAGATGAGCTCGGCCGCCATCGCCGCGTGCCAGGCCGGCGGCGCGGACGCGGGCGCCCAGCTCCCGTGGATCGCGGGCGTGACGTTCGGCGTGGAGCTCGTGCCGTACGAGAACGCGGCGGACCAGCAGAAGGTGTCCATCGACCTGCGGCTCTGGGGCGACTACACGTCGTCGGGGCGGTTCTACAACGAGCTCACCGACGCGGCCGGCAAGCTCCTCTGGACGGACGAGTACCTCACCGCGGGCGCCCTCTTCGGCCTCTACCTGCGCGCCTCGAAGTTCATCTCGCTCCAGGCCACCGCCTCGCTCGCCACGAAGACCGACCACTTCGTCACCGGCGAGACCATCGGCCGGAACCGCACCTGGGACGCCTCGAGCCCGAACCCGAACTTCGACTGGCGCTACGACGCGCCGGGGCGGCGGTTCAAGCTGTCCGAGGTGGCGCTGTTCCAGGTGCAGGCGGGAGCCGTGCTGCAGTTCTGACGCCGCCTCACCGCCCCTTCAGCCGCTCCAGCGCCGCGTACACCTCGGCCCGCTTCAGCCCCCGCGCCCGCGCCACCTTCCGCGCGATCGCCGTGGGCGCCTCTCCCGCCGCGAGGCGGCGCGACAGCTCGGCCTCGAGCGGCTCCTGCTCGGGCTCTGGCTCCGTCACCGCGCGCGCTCCGGACGCGTCCGGCGGCGCGACGACCACCGTCACCTCGCCGAGCACCTCGCCCGAGAACCGCTCGGCGAGCGCCGAGAGCCGGCCGCGCGCGAGCTCCTCGTGAAGCTTCGTGA
>DASSQM010000172.1:0-8515 GCA_035702465.1 Anaeromyxobacter sp.
GGTGAGGCGAAGCTGTCGGTGAAGGGCCTCGACGCGGGCGCGGTCAGGGTCGCGCCCGCCATCGACTACATCGCCGTCACCCCGTCGATGGGGCGCGCGCGGCTCGCCGGTGGCGCGGCGTACCCGGCGGAGGGCGTCCAGTACGAGGCGATCGCGTACGCGCGGGCGAAGCCGCCGCCGGCCGCGTCGACGGGCGGCGCCGTCTCCGCGCCCTTCAAGCCCGACCCGGCGTCCGACATCGCGCTCGGACCGGTGCCGGCGAAGTTCGAGCTCGCGGAGGAGAAGACGCGGGAGGGCGACGACGACCTGAAGTACGTGGGGACCATCTCCGCGAACGGGACCTACGTGCCGCGCGGCGACTACGGCCCGATCCCGTCCCGGGCCTCCTCGCTCGAGGGCTCCGGGCTCGTCAAGGTGCTCGCCACCTACCGCCGCGGCGCGAAGACGTTCGACGCCGGGGCCCAGCTCGCGGTCACGGTCCCCGACTTCGTGCAGAGGGTGCGGTGAGCGAGGGTTACGCCTGGGCCGGCCACCGCCTCTTCACCGGGGCGGACGGCGTCGGCGCGCTCCTCTTCGGCGAGGATCACGCGAGCCTGTTCTCCGTCGAGGAGGAGGCGTGCCCCATCGTCGAGCGGTGGCGCGCGCGTGAGCGCGTCGCGCTCGACGACGCGCAGCCGCCCGATCGCGAGGTGCTCGAGGCGCTGCGAGACGCGCGCATCCTCGTGCCGTGGGGCCACCGCGGCCGGGCGCCGCGCGCCGCGCACGACCCGGCGGCGATCCCGCTGAAGACGCTCGTGCTGGAGGTGGCCCAGGCGTGCAATCTCCGCTGCGCGTACTGCTACGCGGGCGGAGGCACGTACGGCGGCGACGCGCGCCTCGTGGACGCGGAGACGGCGAGGCGGGCCGCGCGGTTCCTGGTCGACGCCTCCGGCGATCGCACGGCGGTGACGCTCGTCCTCTTCGGGGGGGAGCCGCTGCTGAACCTCCCGGCGATGAGGGCCGCCGTGGAGGAGGCCGAGGCGGCGGCGGCGAAGGCCGGCAAGAGGCTGCACGTCGCGCTCACCACGAACGGTACGCGCTTCACGCCCGAGGTGCTTCGGTTCCTGCGCGAACACCGCGTGTCGGTCTCCGTCAGCATCGACGGTCCGCCGGACGTGCACGACAGGAACCGCCGCTACGCGGCCGGCGGTGGGACGTACGCCGACGTGGTCGAGGGGCTCGAGCTGTTCCGTGCGCACGCGGGGCGCCTGCCCGCGGCGCGCGTGACGCTCACGCCCGACCAGTGGTCGCGCGCGGAGGAGGTGTTCCTGCACCTCCTCGGGCTCGGCTTCGTCGAGGTGGGGATCGCGCCCGCGAGCCCCGTCACCGCCGACCTGTTCCCGACGGCCGAGCAGGAGGACGCGCTCCTCGCCGGCTTCGCCGCGCTCGCGGCGCGCTTCGTCGACGAGGCCGGGGAGGGGAGGATCCTCCCGTTCGCGAACGTGCTCGATCTCCTCGCGCGGCTCCACCGCGGCGAGGCGAGGGACGTCGCGTGCGGCGCGGGGCTCGGCTACGTCGCGGTCGACGCCGCGGGGCGCTTCTTCCGGTGCCACCGCCTCTCCGGCGAGGCGGCGTTCTGCCTGGGAGACCTCGACACGGGCCTGGACGCGTCGCGGGCGCGCGCCTGCCTCGCCGCGCTCGCCTCGCCGCGCGAGGAGGCGTGCGCGCGCTGCTGGGCGCGGAGCCTCTGCGCGGGGGGATGTCACTACGAGAACCACCTGCGGGAGGGCCGCATGGGGTTGCCTCCCGGCGGCTCCTGCGACTTCATCCGGCGCTGGCTCGAGCTGGGCATCCAGGCGTACGCGAGGCTCCGGCGGCAATCGGCGGACGCGGTGCTCGCCTTCCTCGAGAGGCGGGCGGATGCGTAGCGAGGAATGGGTGATGGGCGTGCCCGACGGGGCGAGGAGCGACCGATGAAGAAGACGAAGAAGAAGCTCATCCGAGCGCTCAACGAGAAGGCGAAGGCGATCGAGCGGCTCGCCGAGGGAGAGGAGAAGACCGTGCACGCCCAGGGGGGGCCGCCGAACATGCCCCAGGGCTGCACCACGGTGTTCGACACGGGCTGGGAGACGAACCCGCGGCCCACCATGCCCACCGGCAATTGCGCCCCGTCGGCGCGCGACTTCGGCGGCTGCGCCGGCGACTGCTGGTGGCCGGCCCAGGTCCCCGACGGTCTCACCAATCACGAAGACTTCGACGAGTCCTGCCCGAACGTGGCGCGGGACTGGCGCAACATGAAGTACGACTGACGGCGATTGCGCGCCTCACCGAGGGAGGATGGCCAATCATGAAGCTGCGAGGAAAGGCGCTGGGTCTCGTCGGGATCGTCGCCGCGTTGGCCACCGCGTGGGCGCGCCCGGCCCAGGCGAAGGACCGCTTCTACCACCTCGGGCAGGGGATGCTCGAGGTCATCGACGGCGACCGCGACGCGATCGTCGCCAAGATCCCGCTCCGCGGCTGGACGCGAGAGGCAGCGGTCACCTCGGACAACAAGTTCATGTACGTCACCGCGAGCCGCCACCTGATCCACAAGGTGAGCCTCGCCGAGGACAAGGTCGTCGCCACCGTGGACGTGAGCAGCGACGGCTGGGACCGCTTCATCTACGGGTTCACGATGGCGGGTGACGACCGGACCGCATATGTCGCGATGATGTCCCGCACGGCACGCGACGGCGAGGCCGTGGTGGGAGCTCCCGTCGTCGCGCAGATCCAGCTCGCGTCCGGGAAGATCGTCCGCAGCGTAGAGGTCCCCTGGGGCGTCGCGCAGCTCGTGGCGGTGAAGGGAGGGCAGCAGATCTACGCCCTCGGGAAGGACCTCTACAAGATCGACGCGGCGGGCGACGCGCTGAAGATCGTCGAGACGGTGCCGATGTTCGACAGAAAGTGGAACATCCTGCCGCTGTGGGATTACACGTGGGAGAACGGCGGGCTCGCCGCGGCCAACTACTACACGCCCGAGCTCATGGGGCTCCTCACCGTCGACCAGGCGACGGGCGACATCAAAGACATCCCGATCCAGGGCGACCCGGTGCTCGCCTATTCGGTCATCGTCGCGCCCGACAGGAAGACGGCCTACGCCGTCATGGACGACCTCAACGTCATCGACCTCGAGAGCAAGAAGTACCGCGCGGCGGTGCCGCTCCAGCAGGGCACGAGCTACGCGGTCAATCTCTCGAGCGACGGAAAGAAGATCTACGTGGGATCGGGCGGCGCGAGCGTGACCATCTTCGACGCCGCGACGCTGAAGCCGCTGAAGGTGCTGAAGCTGGCCTCCGACGGCATGGACCTCCGGAGGGTCACGTTCTGACGGGTCGGTCCGGGCCGCGCTCTTCGAGGGAGGCGGACGGACGCGCCACGAGGCCGAATGGAATACGCGCTCAGGCTCCTGGCTCCGCGCGTCCCGGCGGGCGATCCGCGGGACCTCTTCCGCTCGGCCCCCGCCGGCGCGCTGCCCGCCGGCCACGTCGCCGCGCTGTACTTCGGCACGGAGTTCTGCGAGGACCGGCTGCCCGACGCAACCGAAGCCGAAGCGTTCTGCTCGCTGGCCCTGGACAGAGGCTGGACACCCACGCTGCTGACGCCCGTCGTCACGGACGATGGGCTCGCCCGGATCGATCGCCTCCTCGGGCGGCTCGGCGCGCGCGGCTGGCGCCTCGACGTCGTCTTCAACGACTGGGGCGTCATGCGCCTCCTGCGGGAGCGCCACGCGCGCCACCCCGCCCGGGCGGGGCGGCTCCTGAACCGCGCGCTCCGCGACCCCCGCGCCCTCGCGGACGGCGCCGGGGCGGAGCACCGCCGCGAACGCGACCCCGCGCGCGGCACGCGGCTGCGGCGCCTGCTCGCGGGGGCGGGCGTGGTGGCGCTCGAGACGGACCCGGACCTCGACGGCGGCTACCTCGGCGACGGCAGCGCGGGGCTGTCGCGCGCGCTTCACCTCCCGTACGTCTTCGCCTCGTCCGGCCGGAATTGCCTGCTCAAGGCGGCTGCGCTCCCCGGCCGTGCGGTGGGGGAGATGCTCGGCGACGCCTGCCCGCGTCCCTGCCGCGACGGCGCCGTACGCGCCGACCGGCAGGACTGCGCGGTGCCGCTGTGGCGTGCCGGCAACACGCTCCTCTACGAGGTGCCGTGGGAGTCGGCCCGCGCGCACCTGGCCGAGGCGGACCGCGTCGTCCTGCACGAGGCGCCGTCGCCATGAAGATCCTGGCGCCGCTCCGCAGCTCCTCGGAGGTGGAGGCGCTGGCCGCGGCCGGCGCCGAGGAGTTCTACTGCGGGCTCACCCCGCCCGGCTGGGCCGCGACGCAGGGAAGCGCCTGGGCGAACCGCCGGAACCCGCGCTCGGCCGGCGTGCCGGACGTCGCCGATCTGGAGGTCATCGTCGCGCTCGCGGCGCATCGTCCCGTGTACGTCACCCTCAACGCTCCGTCCTACCACGCGAGCGCGATCCCTCTCCTCGTCGACTTCGGGCGCCGCCTGCTCGAGGAGGTCGGCGCGCGCGCTCTCATCGTCGCAGAGACGGAGCTCATCCTCGCGCTCGCCGAGGCTGGCCTCGCGCAACGCGTCCACGTCTCGAGCCTCGCGACGTGCCGCAACCGCGGCGCCGCGCTCTTCTACCGCGACCTCGGCGTGTCCAGGATCATCCTCCCCCGCCACCTGACGCTGCGCGAGGTCGAGGCGATCCGCGTGGACGGCGTGGAGCTCGAGGCGTTCGTGCTGAACGACGGGTGCGTCTTCGAAGAGGGCCTGTGCGCCACCACGCACGCGCTCGGCACCTTCTGCCTCGCGGACGGAGAGCCGCCACATCGCGGGCGTTCTCTGCCGATCGTGAAAGACCCCCGGGAGAGCGGCGCCATCCCGGGCGAGGTGCTCGAGCGCTACGCCTTCTGGAAGTGGACGCTCGACAACTGCGGGTGCAGCACGAGCCGCGGGTTCCCTCTCGGCCCGTGCGGCCTCTGCGCGATGCCTCGCCTCGCAGGCGCGGGGGTCGCGAGCCTCAAGGTCGTCGGGCGGGAGGCATCGCTCGCGCGCAAGGAGGCCTCGGTCCGGCTCGTGGCGCATGCGCTCCGCCTCGCCGACGCCGGCGGCGGGCGCGAGGTCCTGCGCGAGGCGGCGATCGCGCTGCGCGGCGCGCGAGGGCTCTGCGAGGGCGCGCGGCTCTGCTACTACCCGGACGTCTGGGAGTCGTCGCCGCGTCGGGGGCGGTGCGCATGCTGAGGCTGCTGCGCCCTCACCTGAAGCACCTCGCCAGCCGCCGCCGCGCGCTCGCGGCGCTGTTCGCGCTCGGCCTCGTCGCCTCGGCCGCGGCCCTCGCGAACCCGCTCGTCGGCAAGGCGTTCATCGACGCGGTTGCCTCGCGGCGCGACTTCGCCGCGGTGCCGCGCGTGGCGCTCGCGCTCGTGGCGCTGGCCGTCGGCGACCTCCTGCTCGGCGCCCTGTCGCGGTGGATCCATGCCCGGCTCTCGGCGGGCGTTCTCGCGGACCTTCGCGCCGAGCTGTTCGCGAGCTGCCTCCGCGCGCCGCTCGAGCGCATCGAGGTGCTCCGCCACGGGGACCTCCTCACGCGGTTCGGCAGCGACCTGCCGCGCGTGGAGGTCCTGCTCGTGGACGGCCTCCTGGGCGCGGCGCAGAACGTGCTGTTCCTCGTCGTGGCGGCGGTGATCCTCGTCCACCTCTCGCCGGCGCTCGCGCTGTGGAGCTTCGGTGGCGTCGCCCTCGCGCTCGCCGCGGCGGCCGCGTTCCGCGCGCCGGTGCAGGCGAAGGCGGCCGAGGTGCGCGGCGCGATGGCGGACGTCTCCCACTTCATGTCCGAGCGGCTCGCGGCGCTGCGCCCGATCCGCTTCCACCGGACGGAGGAGGAGGAGCGGGAGCGGCTCACGGCCGAGAGCGGGCGGTGGTCGAGGGCCGTCGTCGGCTACCAGATGCTCGACTCCGCCGTGTCGGGCGCGCCCGGGCTCCTCCTCACGCTCGCGCTCGCCTGGATCTACCTGCTCGGCGGCCGCCTCCTCGAGGGCGGGCAGATCACCCTCGGCACGTTCGTGGCGTTCGTCCTGTACCAGGCCCGGCTCTTCGCCCCGGCGAACGCGATCCTCGGGCTCGTGCGGAACCTCCAGGAGTCGCGCGTGAGCGTCGAGCGCGTGGGGGAGGTGCTCCTTGCCGCGAACGATCCGCCTGCCCGCGCGTGCGAGGGGTGCGCCGGCGAGCGGGGCGAGATCGTCTACGACGGCGTCACCTTCGCGCACCCCGGAAAACCCGCGGTGTTGCGCGAGGTGAGCCTGCGCGTGCTCCGCGGCGAGAGGATCGCGATCTTCGGCGCCTCGGGGGCGGGGAAGTCGACGCTCGTGCAGCTCCTCTTCGGGCTCCGCGCGCCGCAATCCGGCGCGATCCGCGTGGATGGCTTGCCCCCGGAGGCGCTCCGCGCCGGGGGCCGGCGCGACGTGCTGGGGTACGCCGGGGCAGAGCCCTTCCTGCTCCACGCGAGCGTCGAGGAGAACCTGCGCTACGGCAACCCGCGCGCGACGCCCGAGGCCCTTGCCAGCGCCGTCCGCCTCGCCGAGGCCGACTCCTTCGTCGACGCGCTCCCCGAGAAGTCGCGGACCGTCATCGGCGGGAGGGGGCTCTCGCTCTCGGACGGGCAGCGGCAGCGGCTCGGGCTGGCGCGGCTCTTCCTGCGCGATCCCCAGGTCCTGGTCCTCGACGAGGCCTTCTCGGCCCTCGATCTCGAGACCGAGGCGCGCGTGCGGAGGAATCTCTGGCAGGCCTTCCCGGATCGCACCGTCATCGCCATCTCGCACCGGCCGGTGGGGCTCGCCGAGTTCGACCGCGTCCTCTTCCTGCGCGACGGACGGCTCTCGCTCGTGGACCCGCGGAGCCTCGAGGCGCTGCTCACGACGTGTCCTCCCGCTCCCCGCTCGCGCGAAGAGGGACGGGGAGAGGGGCAAGGCCACGGCGGGGCCCGTGGATCCGGTGACGGCAGGCGCGTCGAGGGAGGCTCGACGTGACCACGGCGCGGGTCGGCGTCGTCGACACGGGTGTGAACCCCTGGCACTCGCACGTCGGCGGCCGTGTGGAAGGGTGCCGCCTCTACCTGGACGCCCGCGGGCGCATCCGAGAGGACGGCGACTTCCGGGACCCCGTGGGGCACGGTACCGCGGTGGCGGCGCTCGTCCGCGAGGGCCTCCCGACCGCCGAGCTGTTCGCGGTCCGCGTCTTCGACGGCTCGAGAGCGACGTACCCGTCGCTCGTGGCGCGCGCGATCCTGCGCGCGGCCGCGGCCGGGTGCGATGCGATCAACCTCAGCCTGTCGGTCGAGCGCGGACCGGCCTGCGAGCTCCTGGCCGCCGCTTGCGAGGCCGCGCTCGAAGCCGGGTGCCTGCTCGTCGCGTCCGAGCGCGCAACGACGTCGCGGTCCCTCCCGGCGGCGTTGCCGGGCGTCGTCTCCGCGGTGGCCGACGACCGCCTCGCGTTCGGGGAGGTGCGGGAGCTGGGCCCTCGGCGCTTTGCCGCCCCCGGGAGGCCGCGCGATCTGCGGGGCCTCCCGCGCGAGGCGAACCTGTGGGGCTCCTCGTTCGCGTGCGCACGCGTCACGGCCCACCTGTGCCTCGCGTCCGCGCTGAAGCGCTCGCGCGACGTCAGCGGATGCCGTGCTTCTTGAGCTTGCGGTAGAAGCTGCTCCGCGAGATCCCGAGCGCGCTGGCGGCCTCCACGGCGCTCCCGCCGACCCGGGCCATCGTCTCCACGATGTGCTGGCGCTCCACCGCGTCGAGGTCCTGGGCCGGGCTCGGCGGCGGCGCTCGGAGCGGGGGCGCGCCTGCCGCGACAGGCTGCGCGGACGTGGCGATCTCGGGCGGCAAGTGCCGGAGGGCGACGAGCTCCCCCTCGACGGTGTTGTACAGGTACTCGATGCAGTTGCGCAGCTCGCGCGCGTTGCCCGGCCAGTCGTAGGCGACGAGCTGCGCGCGGGCGTCGTCGGTGAGCACCTTCATGCCGGTCCCGAGCTCCGCGGCGAAGGCGGCGAGGAACGCGTCGAGGAGCGCCGGGACGTCGTCGCGCATCTCGCGCAGCGGCGGGATGGTCAGGCGCAGCACGTTGAGGCGGTAGAACAGGTCCTTGCGGAAGCGCCCCGCGAGCACCTCCTCGCCCAGGCTGTGGTTGCCGGCGGCCACGATCCGGACGTCGACGGCGATCTCGCGCTTTCCGTTGAGCCGCGAGACGCGCTTCGTCTCCACCGCTCGCAGGATCTTCGCCTGCACCGACGGCGGCATCGAGTCGACCTCGTCGAGGAAGAGCGTCCCTTCGTGCGCCAGCTCGAACTTGCCGGGCTGCCCCTCGGCGCGCGCTCCGGTGAACGCGCCGCGCTCGTAGCCGAACAGCTCGCTCTCCGCCAGCTCGACCGGGATGGCGGCGCAGTTCACCGCGACGAACAGGCCGGCCGCGCGCCGGCCCTCGTTGTGGATGGCGCGCGCGAGGAGCTCCTTCCCCG
>DASSQM010000173.1:0-9851 GCA_035702465.1 Anaeromyxobacter sp.
GAGGTTCGCGGTCGAGTGCCAGGCGCTCCCCTCCGCCTCGGCGGCGGCGAGGATCGGCGCGCGGACCTGCTCCTCCTCCGCCTGCCCGAGCGGCGGCTTCCCCTCGCGGCGGAGCTGGTCGTTCTTCACCGAGACGAGCACGGCGGCGGCCTGCTCCGCGCCCATCACGCCGATGCGGGCGTTCGGCCAGGTCCACAGGAAGCGCGGCGAGTACGCGCGCCCGCACATGCCGTAATTTCCGGCGCCGAACGACTGGCCGACGATCACCGTGAGCTTCGGCACCGTGGCGGTCGCGACCGCGTTCACCATCTTCTGGCCGTCCTTGGTGATGCCGCCGCGCTCGTACGCGCTGCCGACCACGTACCCGGGCACGTTCTGCAGGAAGAGGAGCGGGATGCCCTGCCGGTCGCACAGCTGGATGAACTGCGTCGCCTTGAGGGCGCTCGGCGAGAAGAGCACGCCGTTGTTCGCGAGGATGCCGACCTCGTAGCCGTGCACGAACGCGAAGCCGCACACGAGCGTCTCGCCGTAGAGCGCCTTGAACTCGAGGAAGCGGGAGCCGTCCACGAGGCGCGCGATCACCTCGCGCACGTCGTACGGCCTCGCGAGGTTGCGCGGGACGACGCCGTAGAGCTCCGTCGGGTCGTAGCGCGGCTCCTCCGGCGCGCGCGCCGGTCCGGGCACCGGCCGCGGCGGCGGGAGCGCCGCCACGAGATCGCGCACGATGCGGAGCGCGTGCGCGTCGTCCTCGGCGAAGAAGTCGGAGACGCCCGACTCGCGGCAGTGGACGGCGGCGCCGCCGAGCTCCTCCGCCGTGACCTCCTCGCCGGTCGCGGCGCGCACGAGCGGCGGGCCGCCGAGGAAGATCGCGCCCGTGCGGTTCACGTGGACGACGTGATCCGACATGGCCGGGATGTACGCGCCGCCCGCGGTGCAGAGGCCCATCACCGCGGTGATCTGCGGGATGTCCATCTTCGACATCTGCGCCTGGTTGTAGAAGATGCGCCCGCCGTCGTCGACGTCCGGGAAGATCTCCGACTGGAGCGGCAGGTACGCGCCGCCCGAGTCGACGAGCATCACCACCGGCAGCGGGTTCTCCATCGCGATGGTCTGCACGCGGAGCGTCTTCTTCACGCCCATCGGGTACACCGTCCCGCCGCGGATCATGGGATCGTTCGCGTGGACGATCACCTCGCGGCCGCAGACGACCCCGACGCCGGCGCGCGACCCCGCGCCGTGAACGTCGCCCTCGTACATGCCGCGCGCTGCGAGCGGGGCGATCTCGAGCCACGGGGTGCCGGGATCGAGCAGGCGATCGAGGCGCTCCTGGACGGTGAGCTTGCCCAGCTCCGCGTTGCGCCGGCGCGCGCGCTCCGGGCGCTCCGTGCGCGCGCGCTCGAGCTCGCGCCGGAGCTCGTCGACGAGCGCCTTCATCGCCGCGAAGTTCTCGCGGTACTCCTCGGAGGTCGGGTCCACCCGCGTCTCGATGACGTCCATGATGTCGTTCCCTCAGCGGGAGAGCAGCGCGTCGGCGATCTCCATCCGCGCGACCTCGGTCGTGGTGGCGGCGAGCGCGAGCCCCTTCGCGTCGCGCCAGGCGCGGTCCGCGACCCCGCCCCGCCGGTACCCTTCCCCGCCCATCACCTGCACGCACGCGCTCGCGGCGCGCTCCGCGGCGTCCGCGCAGAACACCTTCGCGCAGCGCACCACCGTCGGCGCCGCCGGATCGCCCGCCTCCGCGAGCCAGGCGGCGCGGTGGCACAGGAGCTCCGCCGCCTCCCCGAGCGCGAGCACGTCCGCGAGCGGGAACGAGACCTCCTGGTGCGCGAGCAGCGGGCGGCCGTCGCGCGGCGTCGCGCGGGCGTGGCGCGTCGCGGCCGCGAGGGCGCTCCGCACGAGCCCGGCGGCGGCGATGGCCGCGGAGAGGTCGGCCCCGAGCCGGTAGCGGGCCGCCGCGGCGCCGCCGGCGGGGGGTCCGAGCACGCGCCCGTCGGGCACGGGGGCGCCATCGGCGGACAGCGCGGAGGCGGCGAGCGCGTCGAGGCCGGAGAGCGCGAGGCGGGGCCCCACCCGGACGCCCTCGTCGCGCGGCGAGACGAGGCAGGCGACCTCGGCGCCGTCCGCGTCCGAGGCGAGCACCGCGATCCAGTCCGCGATCGGCCCGTTCGCGACGAGCCCCTTCCGCGCGGTGAGCCGCCAGCCCGACGCGGTCCTCACCAGGCGCGCCGGCGCCGAGCCCGCCGCGTCCGCCGCGGCGACGGCGCCGACGCGCTCGCCGTGCGCGAGCGCGGCCGCCTCGCCGCCGGGGAGCGCGCCGGCCGGGAAGCGGCCGGCGAGGTCGCGCAGGAGCCGCGTCGCGTCGACGGCGAGGAGCAGCGCGGGCGAGGCGCGCGCGACCGCGAGCCGGGCCGCGACCGCGCCTCCCGCGTCCCCGGTGAGCGCGGCCTGCGCGCCGAGGACGAGCCGGCGCAGCCCGGGCGCGTCGAGCTCGGGCGACGCCTCGATGGCGCGCGCCTCCGCCGCGAGCCACTCCGACGCCCGCCGCTCGGCCTCGCGCGCCCGCTCCCCCGGATCGAAGTTCACGGCCCCTCCGCCCCCGCCGCGCCGCCCACGTCGAGCAGCCGCGAGAGGATGAGGCGCTGGATGTCGGACGTCCCGCCGCCGATCGCGGCGAGGCGCGTGTCGCGGAACACGCGCTCCACGTCGTACTCGTGGCAGTACCCGTACCCGCCGTGGAGCACGACCGCGCCGTTCGTCGGCCCGAGCGACGCGTCGCCCACGAACAGCTTCGCGCACGCGGCCTCGAGCGGGTTCAGCGGGCGGCCCTGGTCCTTGCACCAGGCGACCCGGTAGACGAGCCCGCGCGCCGCCTCCCGCAGGATGGCGAGGTCCGCGATCTTGTGCCTGACCGCCTCGAAGCTCGCGATGGGCCGCCCGAACTGGACTCGCTCCTTCGCGTACGCGCAGCAGCGATCGACGAGGAACTGCATCTGGCCGAGGAACGGTGCGAGGAGCGTGGAGCGGTCCCACTCCACGGCGCGGAGCGCGATGGCGTGGCCGTTCCCCTCCTCGCCGAGGAGGCTCTCGTCGGGGACGAGGCAGCCGTCGAGGACGAGCTCGCTCGTCACCGAGCTGCGCATCCCGAGCTTGTGGAGATCCCTGCCGGCAGAGAAGCCGCGCGTGCCCTTCTCGACCACGAACGCGGAGATCCCCGCGTGGCCCGGGCCCGGCGCCGTGCGCGCGAAGATCACGGCGACGTCCGCGATCCCGCCGTTCGTGATGAACATCTTGCGACCGTCGAGGACCCAGCCGCCGTCCCGCCGCGCGGCGCGCGTCGCGATCGCCGCCGCGTCGGAGCCGGCGCCGGGCTCGGTGAGGCCCATGCAGCCGATCCACTCGCCGGTGGCGAGGCGCGGGAGCCAGCGGCGGCGCTGCGCCTCGGTGCCGTGGGCGAGGATGGTGTCGGCGCAGAGGAACGAGTGCGCGCCGTACGAGAGGCAGAGCCCGCCGTCGACCCCCGCCTCGCCGAGCGCCTCGCCGACGACGACGCACGAGACGACGCTCGCGCCGCCGCCGCCGTGCTCGGGCGGCAGGTGGAGCCCGAGGACGCCCATCTCGCCGAGCCGCTTCCAGGACTCCCGGTCGAAGCGGCCCGCGAGGTCGTGCTCGCGCACCCGCGGCGCGATCTCCTCGCGCGCGAAGCGCAGCACCTCGCGGCGCAGCGCCTCCTGCTCGGGCGTGAGCGCGAACTCCACGCGACGGAGCGTCCCACATCCGCCGCCTGCGGACGTCGGCCCCCGCGGGGCGTCACCGTCGGGCGATGCCTCCTCAGCGTTCCAGGGCCGACATCTTCTCGACCCGGCGGGCGTGCCGGCCGCCCTCGAAGGCGGTCTCGAGGAACGCCTTCACGATCGCGGCGCCGAGCCCGAGCCCGACCACCCGCTCGCCGATGCAGAGCACGTTCGCGTCGTTGTGCGCCCGCGCCATCCGCGCCTCGAACTCCGTCGTGCAGTGCGCCGCCCGGATGCCCTTCACCTTGTTCGCGGCGATGGACATGCCGATGCCGGTCCCGCACACGAGGATGCCGAGCTTCGCCCGACCGGCGGCCACCGCCTCCGCGACGGACTTCGCGTAGTCGGGATAGTCGACGCTCTCGCCGGAGAACGGGCCGAGGTCCTCGACCTCGAACCCCGCCGCCCGCGCGGCCTTCACGGCCTCGCCGCGCAGCGCGAGCCCGGCGTGATCGGAGCCCGCGATGAGCTTGTCGGCCATGGCGACCTCAGACGCGCTTGAAGAGCACCACCGCGTTCGTGCCGCCGAAGCCGAACGAGTTCGACATGGCGACGTCGACGCGCTTCTCCCGCGCGTGGTTCGGGATGACGTCGAGCGCGCACTCGGGGTCCTGCTCCTCGACGTTGATGGTCGGGGGCAGGACGCCGCGCGCGATGGCGAGCACGGTGATGGCGGCCTCGAGGCCGCCCGCCGCGCCGAGGAGGTGGCCCGTCATCGACTTCGTCGACGACACCATGAGCCCCTTGCGCGCGTGCTCGCCGAAGACCTTGTTGATGGCCTGGCACTCCGCCACGTCGCCCGCCGGCGTGGAGGTGCCGTGCGTGTTGATGTAGCCGACCTGCTCGGGCGAGACGTCCGCGTCGCGCAGCGCCATGCGCATCGCGCGCTGGCCGCCCTCGCCCTCGGGGGCCGGAGAGGTGATGTGGTTCGCGTCCGCGGTCGCGCCGTACCCCGAGACCTCCGCGTAGACGCGCGCGCCGCGCCGCCGCGCGTGCTCGTACTCCTCGAGCACGAGGAGCCCGGAGCCCTCGCCCGCCACGAAGCCGTCGCGGCCCTTGTCGAACGGGCGGCTCGCCTTCTCCGGCGCGTCGTTGCGCTCCGACATGGCGCGGGCCGCGCAGAAGCCGCCGATGCCGAGCGGCGTGATGGTCGCCTCGCAGCCGCCGGTCAGGATCACGTCGGCGAGGCCGCGCTCGATGTAGATCATGGCGTCGCCGATCGAGTGGTTCCCCGTGGCGCACGCCGACACCGGCGAGAAGTTCGGCCCCTTCATGCCGTACTTGATGCTGATCTGCCCGGGCGCGAGGTTGATGATGAGGCTCGGGATGAAGAAGGGCCCGATCCGCTTCACGCCCTTCTCCACGAGGGTCCCGTGCTCGTCCTCGATCGTGCGCAGGCCGCCGATGCCCGCGCCGATGATGCAGCCCATCCGCTCCGGGTCCTCCTTCGACAGGTCGAGGCCGGAGTCCTTCATCGCCATCTCGGCGGCCGCGAGCGCGAAGTGGATGAAGCGGTCGTTCCGCCGGACCTCCTTGCGGTCCATGAACTTCGTCGGGTCGAACCCGTGCGCCTCGCCGGCGATGCGGGTCGGGAAGGTGGACGCGTCGAACAGCGTGATGGGGGCGATGCCGCTCTTCCCCGCCACGAGCGCGCTCCACGACTCCTCGGTCCCGATCCCGACGGGCGACACCACGCCCAGCCCGGTGACGACGACACGGCGCCTGCTCATGCAATCACCTCAGGTGAATCCCAAGTCCGTTCCGGCGGTTCCCACCGAAGGGCCCCCCGCCCCGCCGCTCCACGGTCCGCGCGGCGATCGTCCGCCGCGCCGCCGCTCCGCGGGGCCCGCCCTTCCCCGGGACCCCGGCTACTTCTTGTGCGTGGTGATGTAATTCACCGCGTCCTGCACCGTCTTGATGTTCTCGGCCTCCTCGTCCGGGATCTCGACCTCGAACTCCTCCTCCATGGCCATGACGAGCTCGACGATGTCGAGCGAGTCCGCGCCGAGGTCCTCGATGAAGGACGAGGTGGCCTTGATCTCCTCCTCGCCCACGCCGAGCTGGTCCGCGATGATGTTCTTCACCTTCTGCTCGATCGTTGCCGTCATGCTTCCTCCGTGTGGGGTTCGTCGCTTCTCGCCGCGGCGACCGCGGCTACATGTACATCCCGCCATTGACCCGCAGGACCTCGCCGGTCACGTACGCTGCCTCTTCGCTCGCGAGGAACGCCACCGCGTTCGCGACGTCGTCCGCGCTGCCGAGCCGCGCGAGCGGGATCGCCTCCCTGAGCTTCTGCCGCGTGGCCTCGGGGAGCGCCTGGGTCATGTCCGTGTCGATGAACCCGGGCGCCACCGCGTTCACGCGGATGTTGCGCGACGCGAGCTCGCGCGCGACCGACTTCGTGAGGCCGACCTGGCCGGCCTTGGCGGCGGCGTAGGCGGCCTGTCCCGCGTTCCCCATCTCGCCGACGACCGAGGTGAGGTTCACGATGGCGCCCTTGCGCGCCTTCATCATGGGCCGCGCGGCGGCGCGGATGAGGTTGAAGGTGCCCGTGAGGTTTACTTGAAGGCTCCGGTTCCAGTCCTCGTCCTTGAGGCGCATGACGAGCTGGTCGATGGCGATGCCGGCGTTGTTCACGAGGACGTCGAGGCCGCCCAGGTCGGCGATGACGGCCTCGACGGCGGCGTTGCACGCGGCGGGATCGGCGACGTCGAACTTGTAGAGCTTCGCCTTCGGGGCGCCGGCCGCGACGACGAGCTTCAGCGCCTCCTCGGCCGCGGCGGCGTTCCCCGCGTAGTTGAGGGCGACGTTCGCGCCGCCCTTCGCGAGCGCCACGGCGACGGCCCGGCCGATGCCGCGCGAGGCGCCGGTGACGAGCGCGGTCTTCCCCCTGAAGTCGTACGCCATGCCGTCTCCCTCACGCCTTCAGCGCCGCGAGCGTCTTCTCGAGCGAGGCGCGGTCCTCCACGTTCCACACCTCGACGGACTTGTCGATGCGCTTCGCGAGCCCGGAGAGCACCTTTCCGGGGCCGACCTCGACCATCCGGGTCACGCCCTGGCGCACGAGCTCCTGGACGCACTCGATCCAGCGGACGGGCGCGGTGACCTGCTCGACGAGGAGCGGGACGATGCGCGCCGCGTCGCCGTTGGGCTTCGCCTCCACGTTCGTCACCACCGGCGCGAGCGGCGCGCGCCACGCGATGCCGCGCAGCACCGGCTCGAGCCGGGCCTGCACCGGCGCCATGAGCGCGCAGTGGAAGGGGGCGGACACGGGGAGCGGCAGGACCCGCTTCGCGCCCGCCTCCTTGAGCTTCGCGCCGGCGCGCTCGACCGCCCCGGCGGCCCCGGCGATCACCGTCTGGGCGGGCTCGTTGTAGTTCGCGGGGGAGACCACCTCGCCCCCCTCCGCCTGGACGGCCGCGCAGATCTCCCGCACGCGGCCCGGGTCGAGCCCGAGCACGGCGCTCATGGCGCCCTTCCCCGCGGGCACCGCCTCCTGCATGAACGTGCCGCGCGCCCGCACCGCCCTCGCCGCCTCGGCCGCGCCGCAGGCGCCCGAAGCGACGAGCGCCGAGTACTCGCCCAGCGAGTGGCCGGCGACGAGATCGGGCACGACGCCCGCGTGGGCGAGCACCGCGGCGGCCGCGGTCGAGACCGTGAGGATCGACGGCTGCGTGTTCGCGGTGAGCTTGAGCCGATCCTCGGGGCCCTCGAAGCAGAGGCGCGAGAGCGGCTCGCCGAGCGCGGCGTCCACCTCGCCGAACACGGCGCGCGCCTCGGCGAACGCGCCGTGGAGGTCCTTGCCCATGCCGACGGCCTGGGAGCCCTGGCCGGGGAAGATGAAGGCGAGCTTGCCCATGTCGCTCTCCGGCTCCGTCACCACCGGACGACGCCGGTGCCCCAGGCCATGCCGCCGCCGATCGCCATCATCAGGATCACGTCGCCGGGCTTGAACCAGCCCGCGCGGTTCGCCTCGTCGAACGTCATCGGGAGGCTCGCGGCGGAGGTGTTGCCGTACTGCTCGAGGTTCATCCAGCACTTCGAGGGCGGGATGGCGAGCCGATCGAGCGTCGCGTCCAGGATCCGCTTGTTGGCCTGGTGCGCGATCACCCAGGTCACGTCGCCCGCGGTGAGCTTCTCGGCGGCGAGCACCTCGTTGCAGCCCTCGACGAGCGCGCGCACCGCCACCTTGAAGACCTCGCGCCCGTTCATCTTCACGAAGTGCGTCCGCTCGCGGACCACCTTCTCGGAGATGGGGTCCCGCGAGCCGCCGCCCGGCTGGTACAGGATGTTCACGAGCGAGCCGTCCGCGTGGAGGCGCAGCGTGAGCACGCCGCGGCGCGCGTCGTCCGTCGGCTTCAGCACCATGGCGCCCGCGCCGTCGCCGAAGAGGATGCAGGTGTTGCGGTCCGTCCAGTCGGTGATGCGGGTGAGCGCGTCGGCGCCGAGGACGAGCGCGTTCTTCACCGCGCCGGAGGAGACGTAGCGGTCCGCCACGGAGAGCGCGTAGATCGAGCCCGCGCAGGCGGCGGACACGTCGAACGCGAACGCCTTCTTGTTGCCGAGCTTCCCCTGGAGCACGGCGGCGACGGACGGGAACTGATAGTCCGGCGTGACGGTACCGCAGACGATGAGCTCGACGTCCTGCGGGTCGAGCTTCGCCGCCTGGAGCGCGCGCTGCGCGGCCTCGAGCGCGAGGTCGGAGGTGGCCTGCTCGGGCGCCGCGATGTGGCGCGCCTTGATCCCCGTGCGCTCCTGGATCCACTGGTCGCTCGTCTCGACCATCTTCTCGAGGTCGGCGTTCGTCAGGACCTTCGCTGGCGCGTAGGAGCCGGTGCCGACGATGAGCGATCGCATTTTGTTTCCTCTGCCTTTCAGGCTCCGTGCGGCGCCTGGCGCCGGACGGGCGGTGTGGGGGTGGGCTCTGCCTCGGTCGGGACCGCCGCCGCGAGGAGCCCGTGCGAGGGCGCCACCGCGGCCGCGATCTCGTCCGTGAAGCGCGTCCGGGCGGCGTCGCCCGCGCGGCGCACGGCGTTCTCGATGGCGAGCGCATCGGACCGGCCGTGGCTGATGAAGCCGACGCCGTTCACGCCGACGAGCGGCGCGCCGCCGACCTCGCGCCAGTCGATGCGCTTCTTCATCGCCTCGAGGGCGGCCTTCGAGAGCAGCCCGCCGATCGCCGCGCGCGTCGAGCTCGTCAGGGCGCGCTTCAGGTACTCCCCCACGACCTTCGCCGTGCCCTCCATGGTCTTCAGGGCCACGTTTCCGGTGAAGCCGTCCGTGACGATGACGTCGAACTCGCCGGTGAGGAGATCGCGCCCCTCGCAGTAGCCGACGAAGTGGATCGAGGACCGGCGGAGCGCGGCCGCGGCGGCCCGCGTGAGCTCGGTGCCCTTCGAGTCCTCCTCGCCGTTCGCGAGGATGGCGACCCTGGGCTTGGCGACGCCCGCCACGCGCCGGGCCCAGACGTCGCCCATGAGCGCGAACTGCACGAGGTGGATCGGCTTCGCGTCGACGACCGCGCCCATGTCCAGGAGGATGGGCGCGCCCTTCAGCGCCGGCAGGGCGGAGATGATGGCCGGCCGCTCGACGCCGGGCGGCCGGCCGAGCACGAAGATCGCGCCCGCCATCACCGCGCCCGAGTTCCCGGCGGACACCATCGCGCCGGCGCGCCCGTCCGCGACGAGCTGGAAGCAGACGCGGATCGAGTTGTCCTTCTTGCGGCGCATCGCCTGGCCCGGGTGGTCGTGCATCTCGACCACCTCGGCCGCGTTCTGCACCTCGATGGGAAGGTGGTGGCCGGCGCGGTGGCGCGAGAGCTCCTCGCGGACGCGCGCCTCCGGGCCGACGAGGAGGATCGGCCGCCCCTTACGCGCCGCGTTAATCGCGCCCTGCACGATCGCGCCGGGGGCGTTGTCGCCCCCCATGGCGTCCACGGCGACGGGCGCGATCTTGTCCACCTACTGCGCCTCGGTGATCTGCTCGCCCTTGTACGTGCCGCAGGACGGGCACGCGCGGTGCGAGAGGACCGGCTCCTTGCACTTCGGGCAGCGCGTCACG
>DASSQM010000174.1:0-3812 GCA_035702465.1 Anaeromyxobacter sp.
GATCGAGACCGAGCCGTCGTCCTCGATGTTGATCGAGGTGCCGGTGCGGGCGGTGATGTCCTTGATGGTCTTGCCGCCGGGGCCGATGATGTCCTTGATGCGCTCCGGCCGGATCTTGATGGTCGTGATGCGCGGCGCGTAGGCGCTGATGTCCGCGCGCGGCGCCGCGAGCGCCTTCGCCATCTCCCCGAGGATGTGCTTGCGGCCCTGCGCCGCCTGCGCGAGCGCCCGCTCCAGGATCTCGCGGGTCACGCCGCCGATCTTGATGTCCATCTGGATCGACGTGATCCCCTCGGCCGTGCCGCAGACCTTGAAGTCCATGTCGCCGAGGTGGTCCTCGTCGCCGAGGATGTCGGAGAGGATGGCGATCTTCTCCCCCTCCTTGATGAGCCCCATCGCGATGCCCGCGACCGGCGCCTTGATCGGCACGCCCGCGTCGAGCAGCGAGAGGGTGCCGCCGCAGACGGAAGCCATCGAGGACGAGCCGTTCGACTCCGTGATGTCCGAGACGATCCGGATCGTGTACGGGAACTTGTCCGCGGCGGGCATCACCTGGCGCAGCGCGCGCTCGGCGAGCGCGCCGTGGCCGATCTCGCGGCGGCCGGGGCCGCGGAGGAACTTCGCCTCCCCGACCGAGAACGGCGGGAAGTTGTAGTGGAGCATGAAGTTCTTGAAGTGCATGCCCGTGAGCATCTCGACGCGCTGCTCGTCCTCGGCGGTGCCGAGCGTCGCCGCGACGATGGCCTGCGTCTCGCCCCGCGTGAAGAGCGCCGATCCGTGGACGCGCGGGAGGATCCCCACCTCGCAGGTGATCTTCCGGATGTCGGCCGTGCCGCGGCCGCCGATCCGCCGACCCTCGTCGGTGATCATCTTGCGCATGTACTCGTACTTCACGTCCTCGTAGTACCCCTTGATCTCCTTCTCGCGGAGGACGACGTTCGCGAGCTTCGTCGCGTCGCCGGCGGCCTCGTCCTTCAGGGCCTGGAGGAGCTCCTTCTTGATCTCGGAGAGCCGGCCGTAGCGGTCGTGCTTGTCGTCGCGGGAGTAGGCCTGCTTCACCTTGTCCCAGGCGAGCGCGCGCACCTTCGCGCGGAGGTCGGCGTCGTTCTTCGGCGGATCGAACGTGCGCTTCGGCTTGTTCCCGGTGGCCGCGCGGAGCGCGTCCTGGGCATCGAGCAGGTCCTTCACGGCGGCGTGCCCGAACAGGAGCGCGTCCACCATCACCGCCTCGGACACCTCGCTCGCGCCGCCCTCGACCATGACGATCGCGTCGCGCGACGCCGCCATCACCACGTCGAGGTCCGCCTCCGCCCGCTGCGCGAGGGTGGGGTTCGCGACGAGCTCGCCCTTGATCCGCCCGACGCGGACGCCGGCGATCGGCCCGTTGAACGGGATGTCGGAGATCTGGAGCGCGGCCGACGCGCCGGTGAGGGCGAGGACGTCGGTCTCGTTCTCCTGGTCGTAGGAGAGAACGGTCGCGATGATCTGCGTCTCGTTCGCGTAGCCCTCGGGGAAGAGCGGCCGGCAGGAGCGATCGATCACGCGGGAGGTGAGCGTCTCCTTCTCGGTGAGGCGCCCCTCGCGGCGGAAGAAGCTGCCGGGGATCTTGCCCGCGGCGAAGAGCTTCTCCTGGTAGTCGACGGTCAATGGGAAGAAGTCGATGCCCTCCCGCTTCTCGGGAGCCGAGACGGCGGTGACGAGCACGATCGAGTCTCCGAGGCGGACCCACGCGGCGCCGTGGGCCTGCTTCGCGACCTTGCCGGTCTCGAGGAGGATGTCCTTCCCGCCCACGCGGGCGGTCTTCTGGATGGGATTCACGAGCACCTTTCCTGGGCTTGAGCGCGGCGCGCCTTGGCGCCGGCCGCCCTTCGGGGCCCGCGAGCCGTTCCACGTCGGGAACCGGGAAGCGCCTCCGGTCCTCACTCCGCCGTCCCTCGGTGAGGGGCGTCGCAGTCGGAATCGGAAGCGACCCTCGGACCTCTCGCGGCCCGGCCGGCGGGCGCGTTCGTACTGCTCGCCAGCTACTTGCGGATGCCCAGCTGGTCGATGAGGGCCTTGTAACGGGCCTGGTCCGCGACCTTGAGATAGTCGAGGAGCCTGCGCCGCTGCCCGACGAGCTTGAGCAGGCCGCGGCGGCTGTGGTGGTCCTTCTTGTGCGTCTTGAAATGCTCGGTCAGGTAGGCGATCCGCTCGCTCAGGAGCGCCACCTGCACCTCGGGCGAGCCCGTGTCCGAGTCGTGCCGCTTGTACTTCTGGACGAGCTCCTTCTTCTTCTCCTGCACCAGCGCCATAGCGAACTTCCTTTCGTTTTCTCCGCTCACCACCGCGAGGGCGAAGGCGCGCGCCGCGGGCGGTCGTGGCGGACGGAAAGCGGGTTCTTAAGCGATCGAGCGGGTTTCGTCAACGTTCCGGGCCGCCCGTCCGACCCCGCGCCGGGCCGTGCGCCGAGCCTCCGGAGCGCCGGCCCCACCGCCGACCGCTTGCCTCCTTGGCGTGCGGCGAGCGCCTCTGTCGCCGCGGCCGGTCCGCTCGCGGCCCTTCCGCGTCACAAAACGCTTCGCCGGGGTCCTGATGTGGTGAAGGACGTCGCGCCGAGGGAGGCGCGAGGGGGCGGCGCGACGTCCCGGGAGCGGGGGCGGAGATGTCTCTGGAGATCGACATCCTGGAGCTGGAGCGGGAATGGGCGACGCACGCGCGGTGGGCACGCGTCGTGCGGCCGTACGGGGCGGCAGACGTGGTGCGGCTGCGCGGGACCGTGCAGGTCGATCCGACGCTCGCGCGGCGCGGCGCGGAGCGGCTCTGGACGCTCCTCCACTCGCCGCGCCCGGTGCGCGCGCCGTCCGTCCTCGGCGGGAACGCCGCCGTCCAGATGGTGCGGGCCGGAGCCGAGGCGATCCACGTGCCGCCCGGCCCGGACGCGGATGGAGCGGGGGCGGAAGAATCCCCCGCGCTTCCGGCCGGCGACCCTTCGTGGACCGTCTCGTCCGTGGTCCGGCGGATCCACGCGTTCCTGGGGTGGGCGGGGCACCTCCAGGCTTCGCAGGGCGCTGCGGCGGCGGCAGCGCGCCCGCCGATCGTGGCGGACGCGGCGACCGGATCTGCGGGCGCGCTCGATGCGTTCGAGACGGTGACGCGGCTCGTGGAGGCCGGCGCCGCGTGCGTGCGGCTCGAGGACGACGACTGCGCGCACGCGGACGGCGGCCCGGTGGCCAAGGCGCTCGCGCCTCCCCAGGCGATCGTGGACCGGCTCGTCGGGGCGCGGCTCGCCGCGGACGTCCTCGGCGCCCCCGCGCTCCTCGTCGCGCGGACGCACGCGCCGACGGAGCACGCCGCGTCGCGCGCCATCGCGTTCGCGCCGTACGCGGACGTGCTGTCCTTCGAGCCGTCCGGTCCGGACCTGGAGGAGGCCCGCCGGTTCTCCGAGGCGGTGCACGCGATGCTGCCGGGGAAGCTCCTCGCGTACGACCTCTCCGCGGCGTTCGACGGTCCCGCGCGCCTCGGCGCGGGCGCCGTGGCGGCGCTCCAGCGCGAGCTCGCCGGGATGGGCTACCGGCTCCAGATCGTCCCGCGCGAGGCCGTTTCACGCCGCGTGAGCACGGCGGACGCGCTCCTCCCGCGCGGCCTCGAGGGGATCGGGGTCCGCGTCGAGCTGCGCGAGGCCCGGTTCGGCGCCGAGGAGCGGATGCTCCGGCTCACGAGGCACCCGCGCGAGGTGCCCCCGGCCTGGCTGGATCACGTGGCCCGCATCGTCGCCTCCCGGCCGCGCGACGTCCGGTGACGGGACGGCTCCGGGCCGGGCGATGCCAGGCCTC
>DASSQM010000175.1:0-2582 GCA_035702465.1 Anaeromyxobacter sp.
TGCGCTCGTCGATCCACCGCGCAATGGCCGCGAGCCACGGCCAGCGGTCCTCGTCCGCGAGCGGATGGCCCGAGGCCATCTTCGCGACGTTCGCCGCCGGGTGGAAGTCGTCCGCCTCCGCGTACGCCCGCTGCAGCCTCCGGGCGAGGAGCGCCCCCACCGTCGACTTGCCACTTCCGGAGACGCCCATCAGGACGAGGACGAGGGCCCGCGGCATGGCCGCAACATAGCCTCGGCCCCGCCGGTACAGGAGGCCGGTCGGGACCGAGAAGGCCGCGATGATACAGTCGGCCCGTGCCGGCATCCCGCCGCCCCATCGACGCCTTCGCGGCCGGCACCATGGTCCTCCTGTGCGCGATCTGGGGCGCGCAGCAGGTCGTCATCAAGCTCGCAGCGCCCGACGTCGCGCCGCTCCTGCAGGTGACGGTGCGGTCGGGACTGAGCGCGCTCCTCGTCGCGGCGCTGGAGCTCGCGCGGGCGCGGCGGCTCCCGGTCCGCCGCTCGACGGTGCGCGCGGGGCTCGCGGCGGGCGCGCTGTTCGGTGTCGAGTTCCTCTTCATCGGCGAGGGCCTGCGCCGCACGTCGGCCTCGCACATGGTCGTCTTCCTGTACACGGCGCCCGTCTTCGCCGCGCTCGGGCTCCACCTCCTCGTGCCGGGGGAGCGGCTCCGCCGGCACCAGTGGGGCGGCGTCGCCGTCGCGTTCGGCGGGATCGCCGTCGCGTTCCTCGGCGGCCGTGCCCCGGGCGGGGCGGGTGCGGCACTCGCGGGCGACGTCCTCGCCGTGCTCGCGGGCGCGGCATGGGGCGCGACGACGGTGGTCGTCCGCACCACGGCGCTGTCCGAGGCTCCTGCGACGGAGACGCTCTTCTGGCAGCTCGCCACCGGGTTCGCGCTGCTCCTCGCGGCCTCGCTCGCGCTCGGGGCCGGCGCGCACGCGGCGCTCACGCCCGTCGCCGTCGCGAGCCTCGTCTTCCAGGGCGTCGTGGTCTCGTTCGCGAGCTACCTCGCCTGGTTCTGGCTCCTGCGCCGCTACCTCGCGACGCGGCTCTCGGTCTTCTCGTTCCTGACGCCGATCTTCGGGGTGGCGTTCGGCGTCCTCGTGCTCGGCGAGCCCGTCACGCCGGCGTTCGGCCTCGGCGCGGTGCTCGTGCTCGCGGGGATCACCATCGTGAGCGGCGCCGGCAGGGCGCGCGGCGCGCGGCGGGCGGAGGCACCCCCGATCCGGTCCGTCGACTGACCGCACGCTCAGAGCGTCTCGAGCGGCCGCTTGCGGCGCGGCGCCGGGAACGCACGCTCGAGCTCGGCGAGGTCGTCGTCGCCGAGATGCAGGTCGAGCGCGGCGCGGTTCTCCTCGACGTGCTCCGGCGTCCCCGCCTTCGGAATGGCGCACACGTCGGCGTGCCGGAGCGCCCACGCGAGCGCCACCTGCGCGGGCGTCGCGCGGTGTCGATCGGCGATCGCCCGCAGCGCCCGGTCCCCGAGCAGCCGTCCCTGCTCGAGCGGAGAGTACGCCATGATCGGAACGGCGCGCGCGCGGCACCAGGGCAGGAGGTCGAGCTCGATCCCGCGGCGCCCAAGGTTGTACAGCACCTGGTCCGCCTGCGCGCGCGGCCCCTCGGGCGCGACGCGGAAGAGCTCCTCCATGTCCGCGACGTCGAGGTTGCTCACCCCCCAGTGGCGGATCTTGCCGGCCGTCGCGAGCGCGCGGAACGCGTCCACCGTCTCCTCGAGCGGCGTCTCCTCGCGCCAGTGCAGCAGGTAGAGGTCGACGTGATCCGTCCGGAGGCGCCGCAGGCTCCGCTCGCACGCGGCGATCGTCCCGGCACGGGAGGCATTCGACGGGAGCACCTTGCTCACGAGGAAGACGCCGTCGCGCCGTCCCGCGATCGCCTCGCCGACGAGGTCCTCGGCGGCGCCGTCCCCGTACATCTCCGCGGTGTCGACGAGCGCGAGGCCGAGGTCGAGGCCGCGGCGGAGCGCGGCGAGCTCGGTCCGCCGGCGACCCGGATCCTCGGCCATGCGCCACGTGCCGAGGCCGAGCGCGGGGACGCGCTCGCCGGAGGGGAGCGCGACGGTGCGGACGGACGAGGTCGACGACGGGGCGCGCCGCCGAGCGCCGCCGGCCCCGCGCCGCGCCGCGTGCGACCGCGGGGTGCCCGGGCCGCGACTAGTTCGCCTTCGGCTTCCCGGGCTCGTAGCCGGCGGCCTTGATGGCCTTCGCGAGCGCGGCGGGCTTCGCCTTGGCGCCGTCGTAGACGACGACCGCCTGCTTCGACTCGACGCTCGTCTCGACGAACTTCACGCCCGCGACGTCGGAGAGCGCCGTCGTGACCCGCTGCGCGCACATCCCGCAGTGCATCCCGGTGACCGGGATCACCACGCGGCTGCCCTTCGCGGAGGAGTCGCCGGCGGTGACCGTGCTGCCCTTCGCGTGCTCACAGGTCGCGTGGTCGGCGCCATCGGCGTGCTCGTCGCACGCGAATGCGGCTGCGGGAACGGCGAACGCCACCAGCGCGGCGGCTGCGATCTCGGCGAGCTTCCTCATCGGACTACCTCCTGGCGCGCGCGGGGGTCGATGCC
>DASSQM010000176.1:0-5922 GCA_035702465.1 Anaeromyxobacter sp.
CTCGAGGACGCGGGCGCCATCCTGCGCGAGCAGCGGTCCGTGAAGTCCAGCGCCGAGCTCGCCCGGATGCGCGAGGGCGGCGCGCGGCTCTCGCGCGTCCTCGCGGACACGCCTTCCTTCCTCCGGCCCGGCGTCCGCGAGGTGGACCTCTCGGCCGAGATCGAGTGCCGCCTGCGCCGCGCGGGGAGCGAGGGCCTCCCCCGCGTCCGCGCGTTCAACGCGGATCCGCCGGCGGGCGTGGTGGTCGCCGGGGCCGGCGCCGCGGAGCCTGGCTACTTCGACGGCCCGGTGGTCGGCCGGGGTCTCTCGGCGGCGTACCCGCAGGGCGCCTCGGACCGCGTCGTCGGCGAGCGCGAGCCCATCCTCCTCGACTTCACGGCGGTGATCGGCGGCTACGTCGTGGACGCGACCCGCACCGCGGCGTGCGGCGCGCTCGATCCCGCGCTCGAGCGCGCGTTCGAGGTGGCGTGCGCCATCCAGGACGAGGTCGCGCGGAGCCTCCGCCCCGGGGTGCCGTGCGCGGAGCTCTGGGAGCACGCCCGCGCCATGGCGGAGCAGGCGCGGCTCGGCGACTTCTTCATGGGCCCACCCGGCGACCAGGCGCGGTTCGTCGGCCACGGCGTCGGCCTCGAGCTCGACGAGCTGCCCGTCCTGGCCGCGACGTCGCGGGGCGTGCTCCGCGCCGGCCAGACCGTCGCGGTGGAGCCGAAGTTCGTGTTCCCGGGCGCGGGCGCCGTCGGGATCGAGAACACGTTCGCGGTGACGGACGACGGCGGCGACGAGCTCACCGCCGGCGCGCCGGACGAGATCCTGCGCGCGGTCTGAGCGCGCGGCCCGTCCCGTCAGGTCCGGGCGAGCCCCTCGATCCCGCGGAGCAGGTCCTCGACGACCGTCGGCTTCGCGAAGTGCAGGTCGAACCCGGCCTCGCGCGCCCGCTCGCGATCCTCGGGCCGCGCGTAACCGGTCAGCGCGACGAGCGGCGTGCGCGCGAGGGCCGCGTCCTCGCGGATCGCGCGCGCGACGGCGTATCCGTCGAGCGCGCCGGGCAGCCCGATGTCGCAGACGATCACGTCCGGAGGCGCCCGGCGCGCCGCGGCGATCCCCGCGGCGCCGTCGTGCGCCACCGTCACCGACAGGCCCTCGAGCTCGAGCGCCTCGCGCAGCGTGGCGGCGGCGTCCCGGTTGTCCTCGACGACGAGCACGGACGCGCGCCGGCGCGCCGCCGGCGCGGGAACGGCGGCGGCCGCGATCGCGCCGGCGACGGGCAGGCGGACGGAGACCGCCGTGCCGCGGCCGACGCCCGGGCTCGAGACGGACACGGTCCCGCCGTGGAGCTCGACGAGCCCCTTCACGAGCGTGAGCCCGAGGCCGAGGCCGCCGCGCGAGCGCGCCAGGGTCCGATCCGCCTGCGAGAACGGCTCGAAGATGCGCGGGAGGACCTCCGGCGCGATCCCCTCGCCGCTGTCGCGCACGTGGAGGAGCGCGGTGCCCTGGGGCTCCACCGTGAGGCGGACGCACACCGCGCCGCCGGACTGGGTGAACTTGGCGGAGTTGACGAGCAGGTTGCCGAGGACCTGCGCGATGCGCGTCGCGTCTCCCTCCGCGGGCACGGGCGCCGACGGGACCTCGACGGTGAGCTCGAGGCCCGCGGCCTCCATCCCGGCGCGGTGATCCTCCGCGGCGTCCCGGACGACCTCGGCGAGATCCATCGGCGCGCGGCGCAGCTGGATCCGGCCGCGCGAGATGCGCGCGACGTCGAGCAGGTCCTCGACGAGCCGCGTGAGGTGCCCCACCTGGCGCTCGATGACCTCGCGGGCGCGCGCTGCCCGGGCGAGGTCGCCGGGGGCGCGGGCGAGGAGGTGCAGCGCGTTCTGGATGGGGGCGAGCGGGTTCCGCAGCTCGTGCGCGAGGACGTTGAAGAACTCGTCCTTGCGACGGTCCGACTCCGCGAGCTTCTCCGCGATGTCGCGGTACTTCGCCTCGCTCTCCTCGCGCGCGCGCTGCGCCGCCTTCTCGGCGGTGAGGTCCACGACGAACGCCGCGACGCCCTCCGGCTGGCGCGAGACGCCGACGAGCACGGGCACGCGCGTCCCGTCGCCGCGGACGTACTCGGCCTCGTGGCGCGGCCCGCGCTCGGGGTGGAGCCACTCCGGCAGCGCGCCGCGCGCCCCGCGGAAGCGCTGTCCCTCGAACTCGGCGCGGGAACGACCGACGATGCGCAGGTACTCGTCGTTCGCGAGCTGGACCACGCCGTCCGCCTCGACGAAGAGGATGCCGATCGGCGCGTCGCGGGCGAAGCGATGGAGCCGCCTCGCCTCCGCGTGGAGCGCGCTCAGGCGCAGCTGGTGGGCGAGGAGGTTCACCGCGGGCCCCCTCCGAATGGGCGTCCCGTCGCCCGGAGCATTCCGCCCGGGGTGACGCTCCCTGGGCAGGAGGCGCGGCGGGCGCCCGCACCACGGGTGGCGCTCGCCACGGCTGCCCTCCCCGCACCCCTTGCCGTCGCGGCGCTCACCGGGTCCGCTCCACACGACCCGCACCGGGCGCGAAAAACGACCCGCTCGTTCCGCGTCCGTTCGGAAGTCGTAACTATTTATTGAGTCTGGATCGGATGCGGCGCCACCTCCTCGAGGTCGACGAAGTTGCGGCGCTCATCCGTCGCGGCGAGACGCTCCTGCTCGCCGGGGACGAGGAGCCCCTGCGCCGGCTGCCCCCGGGAAAGTGGATCGCGGGGACGATCCCGTACTTCATGGGCGACGAGGGCGGCGTCCTCGACCGGCGGCGCATCTTCGTCGACGAGCTGCCGCCGCGCTTCGGGCACGCGCGGATTCGCCGCTACGGGCCGGACGAGATCGCGCGCGTCTACGCGGACCTCCCGCCGAACGGGATCGGCTTCCTCGTCGCGCCGTACGGGAGCGCGGTGCACCTCGCGTTCGCGATCCACGCGCCGCGGTTCGAGCGGTTCGCGACCGTGCCGCTCGTGGGGTGGATCTCGGGCGTGCCGCTCGAGGAGCACGGCCGGTCCGCCCCGAAGGTGTTCGACGGCACCACCGCGCAGGCGCTCGAGGACCAGGCCGTCGTCCTCGAGGCCTCGTTGCCGGCCGGAGCGCGCGCGGAGCTCGAGATCCTGAACATCTTCGAGCCCGGGAGCGGCCCGACGATCACGTTCCCCTCGACGGGCTTCACCGCGCGCACCGCGGAGATCGGCGGCCGCGCGCGCAGCCTCGCGGAGTACATCGCCGAGGCGCGGCTCGACACGCGCCTGCCGCTCGTCGCCGACTACTTCGGCGCACGCATCAACGTGAGCTTCCAGAGCGTCGACGCGGCGCGCGGCGAGGTCCGCTTCTACGCGCCGGTGTTCGCCGGGGTCGCCTACCGCCACGCGCGCCCGATCGGCGACTACGTCGCCGCGTTCGTCTCCGCGCTGCCGCACGGCATCCAGGATCGCGTCGCGTTCTCGTGCAACTGCGTCCTCAACTACGTCCACTCGTCGCTCGAAGGGAAGACGACGGGCGGCATCACCGGACCGATGACCTTCGGCGAGATCGCCTACCAGCTCCTGAACCAGACGTTGGTCTACCTCACCGTGTCGGAGGGGGGCGGCGACGGAGCGGGGCCGCCGCAGCCTCCCGCGCCGCCGTCCGGATCCACCCCGTCCCGGGGGCGGTAGGGCACGCCTCAGCTCGGCACGCCGGCGCGCGGCAGGATCACGCGCTGGAGCACGATCCACCCCACGAGGAGGGCCGCGAGCGTCAGGAGGTCGGCGAGGCTCATGCGCGGATGCCGGGAGGGCGGCCTAGAGCGACTCGAGGACCTTGGCGAGCTTCGCCCGGACCTCGGCGGCGATGGGCTGGAGCTTGGGATCGGCGGCTGCGATGGTCTGCATCGGGTCGACGGCGTTCACCGTGACGGTGCCGCCGTCCTCCTCCCAGACCGCGATGCTGCACGGGAGCAGGGCGCCGATGCTCGGGTCCATGGTGAGCGCCTGGTGCGCGTACGTCGGGTTGCAGGCGCCGAGGATCTGGTAGCGGCGGAAGTCGACGCCGATCTTCTCCTTCAGCGTCTGCTTCACGTCGATCCGCGTGAGGACGCCGAAGCCCTCCGCCTTGAGCGCCTCCGGGACCTTCGCGAGGACCTGGTCGTAGCTGCCCTTCACCGTCTTCTTGATGCCGATCTGTGCCATGGACACCTCCGCGGGTGAGAGCCGGGTCGGGCGGAAAGGGTGCGCGGCCCCCTAGAGGCTGACCCGGAGGGCGATGCCGAGATCGAGGATGGGCGGGGGCCGCACGACGCGGCCGACGCCCGGGATGTTGATGCCGTAGTCACGAGGATCCACGTCGAGTGCGAATCGCAGCTCGCCTCCGCGGGTCCCCGCGTGGCCCGCCACGAACGTCTCCAGGCGAAGGTAGGTGAGGACCAGCACCGAGTGATCGAGGCGCACGACGACGGACCCGTCGGACAGGTTCGCGACGCCCGAGAGCGTGACGGTCGTGTTGTTCCAGGACCCCGGCTGCGGCAGCGTCACCGACAGCGCCGCCTGGTGCTTGCCCAGGTAGAACGGGACGAAGGGCGACGGCTCGGACGGGAACAGGAACGGGACCGCGAGCAGGAGCGGGTAGATCCTCGCATTCGAGTACCCCGTGTCGTCGAACGAGTACTCGGCACCGACCGTGACCGAATCCTCGTCGGAGTACTTGGCGGACCACGTCGCGCCCGCGACGATCTGCGGCGTGAGCCCACTGTAGACGATCTTCTCGAGGACGACCGGCCGCGCCGGCGACTCCGCGGCCGTGTTGCGCCTCCAGCGATCGACGTCCGCGCCGGTGCGCAGGGCCGCCTCCGCGTGGAGGTCGAAGTCCCCGACGCCGAGCGAGCCGTCGACGCCGAACCTCGGCTTGCGGCCCTCGCGCACCAGCGTGTCCAGACCGAGCTCGAACGTGCCCAGGACCACCTCCGCGCGCGCGGCGGCGCCGACGCGTCCGAGCCGCTGGGTCGCCACCGGAGCGGGCCCCGTGTCGTCGAGGACGGCGTACGCGTAGGCGTTCCAGCCGCGCGCCTCCCACGGCACGTGCACCTTCACCATGTTCGTTCCCGCCCGCGGGTCGAAGACGGCGAGCGGATCGCGGCGCTGCGTGTGGAGCCAGTCCGTCGGGTTCCAGAATCGCCCCACGCCCCATTTCACGTGCTGGCGCCCCGCGGTGAAGAACACGCGGCGACCGCTGTCGAAGTTGAGCCAGAGCTGGTCGAGCACGCCGTGCGGGTTCTGACCCTGGGTCGGGAGGCCGAACAGCTGCAGGAGCGCAGGCGGGACCGGGACCTCCTGCGCCCCGTCGAGGGTGGGGTCATACGTGGTGCGGGCGAGCGCGAACCCGCGGACGCGATCGTTCGGGCGGACGTCGACGAAGAGGTCGACCAGGCTCGGCGAGCTCAGCGACCAGTTCCTGGGCGCCACGCCGTCCTGCCACGACGTGAAGCCCCGGAGATACAGCATCCCGCCGATCCGCAGCGGGTCCTCCTTCTCCCGCGTGATGATCCCCTGCGGCGGCGGCGGTACCGCGTTCGGCGAGCCGGACGAGCCGAACAGCTCCGCCTCCGCGTCCTTCCGGGCGTCGGGCGCTCCGGACGGCGGGGGCGGCGCCGAGGTCGGCGGCGGCGAGGTCGGCTTCGCGGGCTCGGCCCGAGACGGAGCCGCCTCCTGCTTCGGCGGCGCGCCGAAGAGCTCGTCCTCGGACGGGCGCTGCTCCTGCGCCGCGGCGGCGATCGGCGCGGCGGCGGCGACGGCCGCGAGGGCGGCGGTGGCGAGCCCGATGCGCACGCGCCTACCGGCTCCGCGACTCGAGCCACGCCTTCGTGAACAGGTTCGCCTCCAGCGGACGCAGATCGATCTCCTTGATCAGGATGAGCGTGGAGTTCCCCTTCTCGATC
>DASSQM010000177.1:0-4223 GCA_035702465.1 Anaeromyxobacter sp.
CGTGGTGGAGCACGTCCGCGATGTAGCGGCGCTCCGCCTCCGCGAGCGACACCCAGTCGCGGCGGTGATTCCCGCGGGCGGCGGCCGCGGCCGTCGCGGCCCCCACGGACGGCGCGCGCGTCGCGGCGTCGAGCGGCGGGATGCGCAGCCGCGGCGGCTCCGACAAGACGACCGCGCGCTCGATGACGTGCTCGAGCTCGCGCACGTTCCCCGGCCATGGGTACTCGAGCATGCGGCGCATGTCCGCCTCGCCGATGCCCTCGAACCTCGCGCCGCGCGCGCGGGCGGCGCGCTCCATGAAGAAGAGCGCGAGCGTGGGGATCTCCTCGAGGCGCTCGCGGAGCGGCGGGACCCGGAGCGGGAACGCCGCGAGCCGGAAGTAGAGATCCTCCCGGAAGCGGCCGGCGCGCACCTCCGCCTGGAGATCGCGGTTCGTGGCGGCGACGAGCCGGAAGTCGGAGCGGATCGCCCGCGTCCCGCCGACGCGCTCGAACGCCCCCTCCTGCAGCACGCGCAGGAGCCGGACCTGGTCCTCGCCGGAGAGCTCGCCCACCTCGTCGAGGAAGAGCGTGCCGCCGTTCGCGAGTTCGAACCGGCCCTTCGCCTGCTCCGTCGCGCCGGTGAACGCGCCGCGCTCGTGCCCGAAGAGGCCGCTCGCCACGAGCCCGGGCGAGAGCGACGCGACGTGCACGGCGATGAACGGCCCGTCGCGGCGGGGGCTCTGGCGGTGGATCTCGGAGGCGACGAGCTCCTTGCCGACGCCGGTCTCGCCCGTCACGAGGACGGACGTCGTCGTCGGCGCCACGCGCGCCACGAGCTCGAGCACGCCGCGGAGCGCCGGCGAGTCGCCCACGATGCGGCTGCCGGGCGCGGTGGCCGGCCGCGTCGAGCGCCAGTAGCGGTTCTCCTCCTCGAGCTGCTCGCGCGCGCTCGCGAGCGCCTGCCAGAGCGCGACGTTGCCGAGGAGCACGCCGAGCTGGACCGAGAGCACCTCGAGCAGCTCGCGGTCTGCGGGCCCGACGGCGGGCGCGCCGTAGCGGTTCTCGATGCACGCCCAGCCCGCCCGGCCCTCCGCCGCGAACGGCACGACGAGGAGCTGACCCGACGCCGTCTCGCCCGGGATCGCCGGCGCGGGCAGCGCCGCGACGGCGTCCGGCGCGCGCTCGCGCAGCACGGCGAGGACCGCCTCGCGCCACGCCGCGTTCCCGCCCCGGAGGCCGAGCAGGGCGGGCGGGTCGCCTCGCTCCGCGATGGCGCAGCGCTCGGCCGCGAGCGCGCGACACAGCCGCGCCGCGATCTCGCCCCACGTCCCCTCGCGCCGCTCGGCGAGGGTGCCGAGCCGGCCGAGCTCGAGGAGCACGCCCGTCAGGCGCGCGTGCCCGTCGTGCGCGGCGGAGTGGCACGCGCACCCCTCGCACGTGCACGTCCGCGTCGCCCCTTCGCGCAGCTGCGCTTCGAGCCGCAGCGCGTCGTCGGCGCGCCCGCCGCCGCGCGCGAGGCCTGCGGCGTCGGCGATGGCGCGAGACAGCTCGTGCGTCGCCCCCGCCTCGCGGAGGTACGCGATCGACCGCTCGAGGTGCTCGCGGACGGCGCGCAGGTCCTCGTCGCCGCGCGGCGCGCGCGCGAGCTGCCGCGCGCGGAAGCGGTGACCGATGCCGCGCCAGGTCGGATTGTTCCACGCGAGGAGCCGTTCGAGCTCCTCCTCGAGCCGGAGCCCGTCGAGGCGGATCCCCTCGACCTCCAGCTCCTCGAGGAGCCCGAACACGCAGGAGCTCGCGATCCACGGCCACCGCGACGCGAACCGCGCCTCGAGGCCCGCGGCCAGGATCGCCGGGACCTCCGCGTGGCGGCCCTCCCAGGCGCGCACGCAGGCGAGGGCCTGCGCCGCGTACCACACGTGGACGAGGTCCCGCCGCGTCTCGACGTAGAACGCGTAGGCGCGCTCGGCGTGCTCGCGCGCCGCCGCGAAGTCGTGGATCTCGAGGTGCACGATGGCGGCGAACGCGTCCGCCTCCCGCTCCACCGCCGCGAGGCCGCGCTCTCTCCCGAACGAGCGGATGCGGTGCACGAGGTCGAGCGCGCGCGGGACCTGCCCGGCGCGCGCGTACGCGAGCGCGATCACGAAGAGGCCCGTCGCGGGCGCCGAGCTCGACGGCTCGATGAGTGACTCGATGTCCTCGGGGACGTCGCCGAGCAGCTCCTCGAACGCGTCGACGCCGTCGCGCGGGCGCCCCTGCAGGACGAGCCCGATGGCGAGGTACATGTGGATCTCGGCCCGGAGCGGGCCGGAGCTGGCGCGGCCCGCCTCGCGCGCGAGCGCGAGGTGCCGCCGCGCGTCGTCGGTCTTGCCGTCGCGCAGCGCCGCGGCCGCGAGCGCGCCGTGGAGCACGCCCTGGGCGGCGATGTCGCCGAGCGAGACCGCGAGCGACACCGCGTCCTCGAGGTCCGCGTCGGCGATCCCCGTCATCGTGCGGAAGAGGCGCAGACCCTGCAGCACGATCTGGAGCCACGCGCGCTCGCCGCCGGGGAACGCGTCGCGCGGCTTCGAGGCGATGAGCGCGCGGAACACCGGGCCCGCGACCTCGGGGCGCTGCGTGGCCGCGGCCGCCCGCCCGGCCTCGATCGCCCACGCGAGGCGATCCGGGGCCGAGAGGAACGCGCTCCAGTCGGCGGGCGTCGCGCGCGCGAGCGCGGCGTGCCTGCGCGCGGGATCCTGCAGCGCGAAGTGCCCGGGCGCCGGCTGCGACACGGCGCCCGCCAGCTCCGACGTCGTGAGGAAGGCGAACAGCTCCGCCGGGCGCGCGAGGTTCCACGAGACCAGCGTGTCCATCGAGAGGGGGGCCGGCGCGGTCGCGAGGACGACCTCGAGCACGCGGCCCGTATCCGGAGCGGTCATGGCGAGCCCCCGGGCAGTCGCAGCCGGTTGCGAGTGGTAGCAGATCGCTGGCGGCATGTGGCGACCCGATCTGTAACCGTCGGAAATCACGGGCGAACTCATGGGCACGCGGCGTGCTCCACGGAGGTGGCGTGACCCACCGAGTCGACATCCGTACGCAGGACCGCACCGCGGTCCTCGAGTTCCAGGGGCTCCTCGACGCGACCGCGCTCGCGGGGCTCCGCGTCTGCGTCTCGCAGATCCGCGCGAGCGGCGCCCGGCCGCGCATCCTGCTCCGCGAGGGCGCAGAGGTGGAGCGCTGCTGCCTCCCCGCCCTCCGCGCGCTCGGCGCGGAGATCGTCGCCGAGCCGGCGTACCTCGCCGCCTGGCTGCGCGACGCGAAATGAGATCGATCGTGCGCCGTACGGCCCGCGAACCGGCGCCTCGCGCCGACGACCAGGAGACGCCATGACGAAGCAGCTCCTCGACCTCTTCACCCGCGCCGGCGCCGAGTGGGTGACATGGGCGCTCGCGGCGCTGTCGGTCGCCTGCGCGGCCGTGATCACCGATCGCGCGCTCTGGTTCGGGCGCGGCGGCCGGAGCCGCTCGGCGACGGTGATCCCGCTGCTCGCCTGGGGCAAGCTCGAGCAGGCGCGCCTCGAGGTGGAGGACCAGGCCGGGCTCGAGGCGGAGGTCGTCCGGGCCGCGGTCGACGCCGCCGAGGACGGCTCCGCGAGCGTCGCCGAGACCGTCGCGTGCACCATCCGGCGCGAGCGTGCCGGCTACGAGCGCGGGCTCGGGTTCCTCCGCGGGCTCGGCGCGAGTGCGCCGTTGCTCGGCCTGTTCGGCGCGGTCGTGGGGGTCATCCGGGCGTTCGCGGAAACGGGCGCGGCCACCGCAAACGGCGCCGGTGCGGTAGATCTCGCGCCCGCGATCTCCGTGGCGCTCGTCCCGGCGGCGTTGGGGATGCTCGCCGCGATCCCGGCGGTGGCCGCGTTCCACGCCTACCGCCGCCGGCTCGAGCGCATGGTCACGCGCGCCGAGGCGCTCGGGCATGCGCTCGCGTCGGTCCTCCAGCGGGACGTGGTCCGCTCCGCCGCGCTCGCCCGCGCCCGCGTCGGGATCGCTCCACGCCGCGTGAAGGCGGTCGAGGCGTGGCCCGAGCCCGTCGAACGGGCGCAGGCGGACGCCGCGTAGGGAGGGTGAGGGGTCAGGCCTCGCGCGCCGCCTGCGCGAGGCCGAGCCGCTCCGCGAGCCAGCGCGCCTGCCAGGCGCGCTCCGCCTCGAACGCGGCGAGGCCGCCGCCGACGAAGGACGCGAGCGTCGCCGCGATGTACGAGGCGAGCGC
>DASSQM010000178.1:0-7232 GCA_035702465.1 Anaeromyxobacter sp.
CTGCGCGCACGGGACCGAGCCCGGGTGCGCCGTCCGCGAGGCGATCGCCGACGGCCGCATCGACGCCGCGCGCGTCGAGAGCCACCGCAAGCTCGCGCGCGAGCTCGCGCGGCAGGCGGCGCGGCGCGAGGGCGGCGCGGCGCGGGCGGAGCGCGAGCGGTGGAAGGCGATCTCGAAGGAGCAGCGGCGGCTGTCGCGCGATCGGCGCCGGTGAGGCCGTCCCCCCTCACGTCCTCGCCGGCGCCTCTCCCCTCGCACCGTCCGCCCTCAGCCTCCTCGTCTTCACGAGCGAGTACGCCACCGATCCGCCCAGGAGCCCGACCACCACCGCGAGCGAGGCGAGCGCCGGCACGTGCACCCACGCCGACACCCCCATCTTCACCCCGATGAACACCAGCACGAGCGCGAGGCCGACCTTCAGGTACTCGAACCGCCCGATGAGGCTCGCGAGCGCGAAGTACATCGAGCGCAGCCCGAGGATCGCGAACACGTTCGACGTGAACACGATGAACGGGTCGAGCGTGACGCCGAAGATGGCCGGCACCGAGTCGAGCGCGAACACCACGTCGGAGATCTCGATGAGCGCGAGCGCCAGGAAGAGCGGCGTCGCCACCCAGCGGCGGTCGATGCGGACGAAGAAGTGGTTCCCGTGGAGCTGCTCCGTCGCGGGGACCACCCGCCGCAGCAGGCGGAACGCGAGGCCCTCGCCGGGCGCGTGCGCCGGGTCGCGCTGGAGGAGGAGCTTCAGGCCGGTGAGGAAGAGGAACGCGCCGAAGACGTAGATGAGCCATTGGAACCGCTCGAGCAGCGCCGCGCCGCCGATGATCATCGCGCCGCGCAGGACGAGCGCCGTCAGGATGCCCCAGAACAGCACGCGGTGCTGGAGCTGCGGCGGCACGCGGAACGACGCGAAGACGATCACGAAGACGAAGAGGTTGTCGACCGACAGCGAGAGCTCGATGAGGTAGCCGGTGAGGTACTCGAGCCCGCGGTCGGGCCCGGACCGCCACCAGACGAACCCGCCGAACGCGAGCGCGAGCGTCGCCCACACGACCACCCAGCCCATCGCCTCCCGCGCGGGGAGCGTCCGGTCCTTGCGGTGGAACAGCCCGAGGTCGAGCGCCAGCAGGCCGACGATGATCGCGACGAAGCCGCCCCACAGCCACGGACTGCCGATGCTCGTCATGGGGGATGGTCTTAACCGGGCGCCCGGGTGCGAGAAATCCAGAAAGTTTCGCTGTCTGGGTTAGACTTTCCAAAACCATGGAATGGCTCAACTACCACCACCTCCTCTACTTCTGGACCGTGGCCCGGGCAGGGAGCATCGCCCGCGCGAGCGAGGAGCTCCGCCTCGCGCAGCCCACCATCTCGAACCAGCTCAAGACGCTCGAGTCGTCGCTCGGCGTGAAGCTCCTCGAGCGGCAGGGCCGGCGCCTCGTCCTCACCGACGTCGGGCGCACGGTCCTCCGCTACGCGGACGACATCTTCCGCACCGGGAGCGAGCTGCAGCGCGCGGTGAAGGGCCTGCCGACCGGCCAGCGGCTGCGGCTCGTGGCCGGCGTCGCCGACGTCATCCCGAAGCGCATGGCGGCGCTCCTCCTGCAGCCGGCCGTCGACGCGCACCCGGATCTCGTCCTCGTCTGCCGCGAGGGCCCCCTGCCCCAGCTCCTCGCCGCGCTCGCCATCCACGAGATCGACGTCGTCGTCGCGGACGTGCCCGCGCCCGAGGACGTGAAGGTGAAGGCCTTCAGCCACCTCCTCGGTCACTGCGGGACGACCTTCTTCGCGGCGCAGAAGCACGCCGGGCTCCGCAAGGGCTTCCCTCGCTCGCTCGCGGGGGCGCCGGTGCTGCTCCCCGCGCCGGGGACGGCGCTCCGCCGCGCGCTCGACGCGTGGTTCGAGTCGCTCGGGATCGCGCCGGCCGTCGCCGGCGAGTTCGACGACAGCGCCCTCATGAAGGCCTTCGGCGCGCGCGGGCTCGGCGTGTTCGCGGCGCCGACGGTCCTCGAGGAGGTGATCCGCAGGCAGTACGGCGTCGCGGTCGTCGGGCGCGCGGAGGACGTGCGCGAGCGGTTCTACGCGATCACGGTCGAGCGCCGCCTGCGCCACCCCGCGGTGGTCGCCGTCGCCGAGACGGCGCGCGACGAGATCTTCGGCGCGCGCTGACCTCGCGCGCGGCCGGCGGCGTCGCGTGCGGGCGCTGGCGCAGCGCGCTAGATTCCCTTCATGGCCGCGCCGAAGGTCACCGTCTACACGAAGCAGAACTGCCCGTTCTGCGTCCGCGCGAAGCGCCTCCTCGACAAGAAGGGCGTCGCGTACGAGGAGATCTCCGTCGAGGGGGACGACGCGCTCCGCACCTGGCTCGTGGAGAAGACCGGCCAGATGACCGTGCCGCAGATCTTCGCGGGCGAGCGTTCGCTGGGCGGATACTCCGACATCGCCGCGCTCGACGGCGCCGGCGAGCTCGATCCCATCCTGCGCGGCGAGGCCTGACGCGCCGCGCAGCGCGGCGATCGCAGCGCGCATCTCGCCGAGGCGATATCCGTGGGCGGGGACGTACCCGCAGCGGGTTGACCGCTCCGCCGGATCGGACGCAAATGGGCCCAGAATGGCCGCCCGTCCGCCGAAGATCGCCCTCGTCGCCGCGCTCGCCGCCGCCCTCGCCGGCACGTCCACCGCCTGCTCGAAGGGCGACGCCAAGGGAGCGGGGGGCCCCCGCGCGGTGCCGGTGCGCGCCGTGCCCGCGGTCGAGAAGGCCGTGCCGGTGGAGGTCCGCGCGGTCGGCAAGATCGTGTCGTCCGAGTCCGTCGCCGTCCGCGCGCAGGTGAGCGGCACGCTCGTCGCCGCCCACTTCAAGGAGGGCCAGGCGGTGCGGAAGGGCGACCTCCTGCTCGAGATCGACCGCCGCCCGTTCCAGGCCGCCCTCTCCGAGGCGAGCGCGCGGCTGCTCCAGGATCGGGCGCGCGCCGAGAACGCCCGCGCGGACGCGAGCCGCTACCGCGAGCTGCTCTCCCAGTCGCTCGTCCCGCCGCAGCAGTACGAGGCGGCCAAGGCGAACGCCGACGCGCTCGAGGCGCAGGTCGCGGCCGACGAGGCGACCGTGGAGCGCGCCCGGCTGAACCTCGCGTACGCCGCGATCCGCGCGCCCATCTCCGGGAGGACGGGCCGCCTGCTCGTGCACGTGGGGAACCTCGTGTCGATGGGCGCGCCCGAGCAGCTCCTCACCATCGAGCAGGTGAGGCCGGTGTACGCCGAGTTCGCGGTGCCGGAGCGGCACCTGGCGGCGGTCCGCGAGCGGCGCGACGCGCCTCCCGCCGTCGCGGTGCGCACGTCCGCGTCCGCGGCGCCCGTGACCGGCACGCTCGCGTTCGTGAACAACGCCGTCGATGCCGGCACGGGCACCATCCTCCTCAAGGCGCGCATCGCGAACGAGGACGAGGCGCTCTGGCCCGGGCAGCTCGTCGACGTGAGCGTGCGCGTCTCCGAGCGGGCGAAGGCGGTGGTGGTGCCCGCCTCGGCGGTCGCGTCCGGGCAGCAGGGGGACTACGCCTACGTGGTGGGCCCGGACCAGAAGGCGCAGGTGCGGCAGGTCGTCGTGGAGCAGGCGGGAGAGAACGAGGTGGTCGTGGTGAAGGGGCTCGCCGCCGGCGAGGTCGTCGTCACGGAGGGCCATCTCCGCATCCGCCCCGGCGCGATGGTCGAGGTCATGGAGGGAGACGGCCGCGGCGCGCGCGCGCCCGGGAAGCAGGTCGAGGGAAGGGCCCCGCCGGGATGAACCTCTCCGCCCCATTCATCCGGCGGCCCGTCATGACGACGCTCGTCATGGCGAGCTTCACCGCGTTCGGGTTCTTCGCGTACCGGGCGCTGCCGGTCTCCGACCTGCCCGTCGTGGACTTCCCGACGATCCAGGTGACCGCGAGCTTCCCCGGCGCGAGCCCGGAGACGATGGCGGCGTCCATCGCGACGCCGCTCGAGCGGCAGTTCTCGAACATCGCAGGGCTCAAGTCGATGAACTCGACGTCGAGCCAGGGCTCGACCCAGGTCATCCTCGAGTTCGAGCTCTCCCGCGAGATCGACGGCGCCGCGCTCGACGTGCAGTCGGCGATCGCGGCGACGGCGGGTCTCCTCCCGCCGGGCATGCCCACGCCGCCCACGTTCCGCAAGGTGAACCCGGCGGACTTCCCCATCCTCTTCCTCAACCTCACCTCGCCGACGCTCCCGCTCTCCGACCTGAACCGCTACGCGCAGGACCTCGTGGCCCAGCGCATCGCCACCATCGCCGGCGTCGCGGAGGTGGCCATCTTCGGCGCGCAGAAGTACGCGGTGCGCATCGAGCTCGACCCGCGCGCCCTCGCGTCGCGCGGCATCGGCATCGACGAGGTCGCCGCCGCCGTGCAGGCCGCGAACTCGAACCTCCCCACCGGCATCGTGCAGGGCCGCGACAAGGCGTACGCCATCGAGTCGACCGGCGGGCTCCTGCGGGCGGCCGCCTTCCGGCAGGTCACCGTCGCGTTCCGGGACGGCGCCCCCGTGAAGCTCACCGACGTCGCCAAGGTCCTGGACGGCGTCGAGAACGACCGCGAGGCCGCCTGGTGGGTGCAGAACGGCGAGGACCAGCGCGCCATCATGGTGGTGGTCCGGCGCCAGCCCGGCACCAACACGGTCAAGATCGTCGAGGACGTCCGGAAGATCATGCCGCTCATCGAGCGGCAGCTCCCCGCGGCGGCGAGCCTCAAGGTGCTCTACGACCGCTCCGTCTCGATCCGGCACTCCGTGAACGACGTGCAGTTCACGCTCCTGCTCACGCTCGGGCTCGTCGTCCTCGTCATCTTCCTGTTCCTGCGCAACGTCCCGGCCACGGTGATCCCGAGCCTGGCCCTGCCGGTCTCGATCGTGGGCACGTTCGCGGTGATGTACGCGTTCGGCTTCTCCCTCGACAACCTCTCGCTCATGGCGCTCACGCTCGCGGTCGGGTTCGTCGTCGACGACGCCATCGTGATGCTCGAGAACATCGTCCGCCACGTGGAGCGCGGCGAGCCGGTGGTCGAGGCCGCCTACCGCGGCTCGAAGGAGATCGCGTTCACCATCCTGTCGATGACGATCTCGCTCGCGGCGGTGTTCCTGCCGGTGCTGTTCATGGGCGGGCTCGTGGGGCGGCTCTTCAAGGAGTTCGCCGTCACCATCGGCGCGTCGATCCTCGTGTCCGGGTTCGTGTCGCTCACGCTCACGCCGCTCCTCTGCGCACGCTTCCTGCGCCACGGGCCCGCCGGCGAGGAGCGACACGGGCGCGTCTACACGGCGATCGAGCGCGCCTTCGAGTGGAGCCTGCGCGCGTACGACCGCGGCCTCACGTGGTCCCTCTCGCACCGCGTCACCGTGCTCGCCTTCTCGTTCGTGGTCCTCGGCGCCACCGCGGCCATCTTCGTGGTGGTGCCGAAGGGCTTCCTCCCGAGCGAGGACACCGGCCGCGCCGTCGTGAACACCGAGGGCGTCGAGGGGATGAGCTTCGAGGCGGTGGTGCGGGCGCAGCGCGAGGTCGCGCGCATCGCCACGCTCCACCCGGCGGTCGCCCAGGCGAACTCGCGCGCGTACAGCCGCGGCACGGCGGGCACCGGCTTCCTCTTCATCCGCCTCAAGGACGGCAAGCGCGCGCACGTCGAGCAGGTCATCGCCGATCTGCGGCGCGAGCTCACGCGCGTCCCGGGGCTCCGCCCCTCGCTCCTGAACCCGCCGCCCATCTCGCTCGCGAGCGGCGGCCCCGGCCGCGCGCAGTACGCGTTCACGCTGCAGGACACGGACCCCGCCCGGCTCTACGCCGCCGCACCCGGGCTCGAGGCCCGCATGCGGGAGCTTCCGGGCATCGTCGACGTCAACTCCGACCTGCGGCTCTCGTCGCCGCAGCTCCAGGTCCAGATCGACCGCGACCGGGCGGCGGCGCTGCAGGTCTCGCCGGCGGCCATCGAGGACGCGCTCTACACCGCGTTCGGCTCGCGCCAGATCTCGATGATCATCGCGCCCGAGGACCAGTACCAGGTGATCATGGAGCTGGATCCGGACTTCCGGCTCGATCCGTCGGCGCTCTCGCTCTTGTACGTGCGCTCCGCGGCCGGCAAGCTCGTGCCGCTCGAGTCGGTCGCGCGCCTCTCGCGCTCCGTCGGTCCGCTCCTCGTGAACCACGCCGGCCAGCTCGCCGCCGTGAACCTCACGTTCAACCTCGCCCCGGGCGCCTCGCTCGGGCCCGCGGTCGCGCTCGTCGAGCGGACGGCCGCGCAGGTGCTCCCCGACACCGTCACCACGCGGTTCCAGGGCACCGCGCAGGCGTTCCAGGACTCCATGCAGGGCATGGGCGTCCTCCTCGTCATGGCGGTCCTCGTCATCTACGTGGTGCTCGGGATCCTCTACGAGAGCTTCGTCCACCCGATCACCATCCTCACCGCCCTGCCCTTCGCCGGCTTCGGCGCGCTCGTCACGCTGTGGGCGTTCGGGTCCGACGTCTCGCTCTACGCGTTCGTCGGCATCGTGATGCTCGTCGGCATCGTGAAGAAGAACGGCATCATGATGGTGGACTTCGCCATCGAGGCGCAGCGCGCGGGCAAGTCGCCCGTGGACGCCATCCACGAGGCGTGCCTCGTCCGGTTCCGGCCCATCATGATGACGACGATGGCCGCGCTCATGGGCACGCTCCCCATCGCGCTCGGCCTGGGCGCGGGCGCGGAGTCGCGGCGCCCGCTCGGCCTCGCGGTGGTGGGCGGGCTCGTCTTCTCGCAGTTCCTCACGCTGTACGTGACGCCGGTGTTCTACGTCTGGTTCGACCGGCTCCAGTCCGGCCTCCGCCGGCGCAGGCCCAAGGGCGGCGCCGTGGAGCCCGACCGCTCGGCGGCCGCGCCCGCGGAGTGACCCTCGCCCGCCGTGCCGCTCGGTGAGCGCCACCTCACCCGGCGCCCCAGCGCTCCACCACCCTGGCGGGCTCGGTCCGGCGTTCCCACCGTTCGGACAGGGAGGGCACTACCGCCATGAACAAGGACCAGATCAAGGGCAAGATCGAAGAGATCAAGGGCGACGTGAAGGAGCGCATCGGCGGCGCGACCAAGGACCGCTCCACGCAGGCCGAGGGCTGGGTGGAGGAGAAGAAGGGGAAGCTCCGCCAGGGCGTCGGCGACGTCAAGGAAGAGCTCGAGAAGGGCCGCAAGGACGAGATGGAGCGCGACGTCCCGGAGCCCGACCGCAAGTAG
>DASSQM010000179.1:0-4669 GCA_035702465.1 Anaeromyxobacter sp.
ACATGTTCACGCTCGTCGGGCTCGGCACCGCCGCCGCCTTCGGCTTCTCGACGGGGGCGACGGTGCTCCCGGCGAGCTGGTTCCCGGCGGAGTTCCTCGAGCACGGCGCACCGCCCGTGTACTTCGAGGCGGCGGCGGTGATCGTCGAGCTCGTCCTGCTCGGCCAGGTGCTCGAGCTCAAGGCGCGGAGCCGCGCCTCGGGCGCCATCCGGGCGCTGCTCCGGCTCGCGCCGAAGACGGCGCGGCGGATCGAGCCGGATGGCCGCGAGACCGACGTCGAGCTGGACCGCGTCCAGGTCGGCGACCTCCTCCGCGTACGCCCCGGCGAGAAGGTCCCGGTGGACGGCGCCGTCGTCTCCGGCGCGTCCGCCGTCGACGAGGCGATGATCACCGGCGAGCCCATCCCGGTGGAGAAGCACGAGGGCGACCGCGTCACGGGCGCCACCCTGAACGGCAACGGCGCGCTCGTGATCCGCGCCGAGCGCGTCGGCAAGGACACGCTCCTCGCGCAGATCGTCCGCATGGTGATGGACGCGCAGCGGAGCCGCGCGCCCATCCAGCGGCTCGCGGACGTCGTGTCCGCCTGGTTCGTGCCCGCGGTGGTCGCGGCCGCGGCCGCCGCGTTCCTCGGGTGGGCGATCCTCGGCCCGGAGCCGCGCCTCGCCCACGCGCTCGTCGCGGCGGTCGCCGTCCTCATCATCGCGTGCCCCTGCGCGCTCGGCCTCGCGACGCCGATGGCCATCATGGTGGGCACCGGCCGCGGGGCGACGGCCGGCGTCCTCGTGAAGAGCGCCGAGGCGCTCGAGCGCTTCGAGAAGGTGGACGTCCTCCTCGTCGACAAGACCGGGACCCTCACGGCCGGGAAGCCCGCGCTCGAGAAGGTGGTGGCGCTCGAGCCAGGCCGCGACGACGAGGTGCTCCGCCTGGCCGCCTCGCTGGAGAAGGGCTCGGAGCACCCGCTCGCCGCGGCCATCGTGGCGGCTGCCCGGTCCCGCGGCCTCGCGCTCTCGGAGGCGCGCGCGTTCCGCGCCGTCCCGGGCAAGGGCGTCGTCGGCACGGTGGACGGGCGCGCAGTCGCGCTCGGGAACGCGGCGCTCCTCGCGGAGCTCGGCATCGACGCGGCCGCGCTGCGCGAGCGCGCCGAGGCCCTCCGCGCCGACGGCGGCACGGTGGTGCTCGTCGCGGTGGACGGGCACGCGGCCGGCCTCGCCGAGGTGGTCGACCCGGCGAAGCCGGGCGCGGCCGAGGCGATCCGCGCGCTCCACGCCGAGGGCCTGAAGATCGTCATGGTCACCGGCGACGGCTGGACCACCGCCCGCGCGGTCGCCGCCCGGCTCGGCATCGACGAGGTCGAGGCGGAGGTGCTCCCCGGCGGCAAGGCGGAGAGCGTGCGGAAGTGGCGGGCGGGCGCGCGCGGCGTGGCGTTCGCGGGCGACGGCGTGAACGACGCGCCCGCGCTCGCGGCGGCGGACGTCGGCATCGCCATGGGGACCGGCACCGACGTCGCCATCGAGTCGGCGGGCCTCACCCTCCTGAAGGGCGACCTGCACGGCATCGTTCGCGCACGGCGGCTCTCCCGCGCGACGATGCGGAACATCCGCCAGAACCTGTTCTGGGCGTTCGCCTACAACGCGGCCGGCGTGCCGCTCGCGGGAGGGGCGCTCTACCCGCTCTTCGGCGTGCTCCTCTCGCCGATGATCGCGAGCGCGGCGATGAGCTTCAGCTCGGTCACGGTCATCGCCAACGCGCTCCGGCTCCGGCGCGCGCGGCTGTAGAGACCGGCCTCAGAGCCGCATCCTCTTGAACATGCGTTCGGGCACGTGCCGGACGATCCACATCACGGCCCGCCAGTAGCCCGGCACGTAGACCTCGTCGCTGCGGTGCCGCACGGCGCGGAGGATCGCGACCGCCACGGTCGAGGGGTGCGAGAACAGCCGGCTCCTCGGCATCGCGGCGGTCATCGGGGTGTCGACGAGCCCCGGCTTCACCGTGACGACGTGCACTCCGGACCGGGCGAGCCGGTTGCGCAGCCCCGACAGGTAGAGGGACAGCCCGCCCTTGGCGGCGCCGTACACGTAGTTGGACTGCCGCCCCCGGTCGCCGGCCACCGAGGAGATGCCCACGATGGTGCCCGAACCCTGCCCCGCCATGCGGGCCGCGACGCGCTCGAGGAGCAGCGCGGGCGCGACGAGGTTCGTGTGCAGCACCCGGGCCGCGAGCGCGGGATCCCGCTCGCAGGCGGGCGTGTCGCCGAGCAGCCCCTGCGCGAGGAGGACCAGGTCGACGCGCCCGAGCCGCCCGAAGACGTCCCCCGCCAGCTCGTCGAAGCGGGAGCAGTCGTCGAGGTCCGCCGGGATCCGCGCCGCCGACCTCGCGCCGCGAAGCACGGCGTCGGCCGACACGGCGGCGAGCTTCTCCGGATCTCGTCCGACGAGGACGAGCTCTGCCCCTTCGCGCGCGAGCAGCCGGACGGCCTGCTGCGCCATCGCGCTCGTCGCGCCGAACACGACGACCTTCTCGACCGCGCTCACGCCTGCACCCGACGCCAGAACGACGAGGAGAACGCGGGGTCGAGCTGCGCCCGGAAGCGCGGCAGCACGTCGGCGTACTGCCGGCGGAACCAATCCCCGGACATGTGGGCGTCCTTGGCCGGGTAGAGCCTGCCCTCGTGGGCCGCGACCATCTCGTGCAGCGTGCGAAGGAGCCGGGCGGTGCGCTCGCCCCTGTTCGGGAAGTCGAGGGCGAGCGTGACGCCCTCCCGCGGGAACGAGAGCAGCCCCGGCGACGCGGCGCTGCCCACGTTCTTGAGCACGGCCAGGAACGACCCCTCGCCGGCGCGGGCGACGGCGCCGAGCATCTCCCGGAGGGCCACCGGCGCCGCGGCGTGCGGCACGCAGCACTGGAACTGCAGCAACCCCGCCTTCCCGTAGAGCCGGTTCCAGTGTGCGATGCCGTCGAGCGGGAAGAGGAAGCGCTCCCACGGCCGCAGCCTGGGGCCGGGCGTGGCGCGGCCCACGGCGCGGTACAGGCGGTTGAACGTCGACACGGTCACTCGATTCAGCGTCGAGGCGGGAAGGTCGAAGGCCACGGAGAGCCTGCTCCGGCGGCGGGAGCGGGGAGGCGCGGAGGACGCGGCCCAGTCACCCCGATGCAGCAGTCCGCGGCCTGCGACCGGGCCGGACGCGAGGCAGTCGATCCAGGCGACCCAGAACTCGCTCGCGGCGTCCGACTCCTTCGCCCGGCCGAAGAAGTCCTCGAGGTCGCGGATCGGCACGGTTTCCGCGCGCACCTGGAGGAACCCCGGCTCGAGCCGCCGGAGCCGCAGCGTGGCGGAGAGGATGACGCCCGTGAGGCCCAGCCCTCCCACGGTGGCCGCGAAGAGCTCGCCGTTCTCCCCCTGGGAGCAGGTGCGGCGGGTCGCGTCCGAGCGGAGCAGCTCCAGCGAGTCGACGTGGGCGCCGAACGTCCCCATGCGGTGGTGGTTCTTTCCGTGGACGTCGTTCGCGATCGCTCCGCCGACCGTGACGTGCTGGGTCCCCGGGACCACCGGGAGGAAGAAGCCGCGGGGCGCGATCAGGTCGAGGATCTCGCCGAGCGTCACGCCGGCCTCGCAGGTGAGGAGCCCCCTCTCCTCGTCGAGCGCGATGAACCGGTCGAGGGTACGGACCGTGAGCAGCGTGCCACCTCCGTTCAGGCACACGTCTCCGTAGGAGCGGCCCATGCCGTAGGCCAGGAACGGCGGCGTGCCCCGCTCGAAGGGCCGGTCGGAGCGCCAGAAGATCGGGATGACCGCGGACGGCGCGGCGCGCGGATGCCGCCCCCAGGACTGGTAGCGCTCCTCGCTCAAAGCGAGCCCAGGATCACGAGCGCGGCGGCGGCGGCGACCACCGCCCAGGTCGCCGGGTACCGGAGCGCGTGGAGCAGGGGATCTCCCCGGACGTTCCCGCGGCGCGCCTGGATCCAGAGCATGGAGAGCCAGTAGAGCACGAGCGGGCACAGCCCCCACAGCCACTCGGGGTGACGATACAGGCGGCGGACCTCGCGCGACGAGACGTAGAGCGCGAGCACGAGCGTCGAGAGGTAGCCCGCGCTCGTCCCCATGGCGAGGACCGCCTCGCGATCGTCCGGGGTGTAGCCGCGGCGCGGGAGGGCGCTCGGGGCGTGGTGCAGCTCGCTCGCACGCTTGAGGAACGCGAGCGAGAGGAACAGGAACATCGCGAAGGTGGCCAGCCATTCGGAGACCGGCACTCCGCTCGCGAAGCTGCCGCCGAAGATCCGCGCCGTGTACAGGCCGGCGAGCCACAGGACGTCGAGGATCAGCCGCCGCTTGAGGGCGAGCGAGTACGCGACGCTCGCCGCGACGTAGCCCGCCAGGAGGAGCCCGAAGCGCCACGGGAGCGCGAGCGCGAGGAGCAGCGCCGCGGCCCCCGCGCCCTCGGCGGGCGCGCGGGCGTTCGCCGTGCTCCGGATCCTGCGCCCGCACCAGTGGGCGAAGAACGTGCTCGTGTTCGCGCCCATCGCCGGTGCCCACCTCCTCGCCGATCGCCGCGCCCTGAGCGCGACCGCGGCGAGCTTCCTGGCGTTCAGCCTGGCGGCCTCCGCCGGTTACGTGGTGAACGACGCCATGGACGTCGAGGCCGATCGCCTGGACGCGGCCCGTCGGCGGCGA
>DASSQM010000180.1:0-6120 GCA_035702465.1 Anaeromyxobacter sp.
GGTCGCGGGGGCGGCACCGCGGCGGTGCCGAGGTTCGGGGCCTCGGACGGCGGCGGGGCACCGGTCCCGGGCTCGAAGTCGAGGAACTCCTTCGTCCCCCCGTTGCAGATGATCGCGACCACGCGGAACCCGTTCCCGGTGGCGTCGCGATCGTCCCGCACCCGCTCGACGCCAAGCAGGCGGATCTGGCCGACCTGGTCCCCCACGCCGAGGACGTGCGTCTCGCGGGTGCCGAGGTCGTTCAGCGTCGCGAGCGAGAAGCGCGGCCGGTCCGCGATCACGGCCGCGACGAGCTGCATGCGGAGGTCGCTCTTCGTGGGGTTCGCGCGCGGGTCCTCGCAGTTCTGCGGAGAGACCGGACCCGTGTCCGCGACCGGCTCCTCCTGGGCGCGCGGCGGCTGCTGCCCGATGAGCCGGTAGAGCGCGTCCATGTCGAGCGTCGCCGGGAGCGCGGGGCGGGGCGCCGGGCCCGAGGTCTGCGCGAGGTTCACCTGCGGCGTCGGCCGGATCGCCGTGCCGACGAGCGTGTTCACGATCTTCGCCGTGAACCAGGCGGCCGCGAACACGATCGCGAGGTTGGCGGTCCAGGCGTATTTGCGAAAGAAGAGGTCGAGCATGCGAGTGCCCCCAGCCGATCGAGCAACCGACGTGCCACGGAGGCCGATCGTCGAGAGGGTTCAACACCGCGGCGCGACTCGGAAATCCAGGAAGGCCCGGCGGGCGTACCGCGCGCTCGCCCGGCCGCGGTGCCAATTTGGCAAAGCGCCTCCGCCAGCCCGGCGCGCGGCGCCAAAATGTCAGCCGCGCGAAGCCGCCGATATCGCGGTCACTCGTCGCGGTCGGGGGGCGAGACGAGCCGGCCTTCCTCGTCGCGATCGAGCTTGCGGTAGATCGTCCGCGCGGCGATGCCGAGGATCTGCGCGGCGAGCGTCTTGTCGCCCTTCGTCTGCTCGAGCGTCCGGCGGATCACCATGCGCTCGATCTCGTCCATGGGGGTGCCGGCCGGGATGACGATCGGGCTCCCCGCCGCCGCGGCGCCCGGCGGTCCGCCTGCCGCGGCCGCCGGCGGGCCGCCGCCGCGCACGGGGTCCGGCAGATCGCCGACGTCGATGATGTCGCCCTGGGTGAGGATGACCGCTCGCTCGACGGCGTGGTGCAGCTCGCGCACGTTCCCGGGCCAGGGATATCGCTCCAGCGCCGCCGCCGCCGCCGCGGTGAAACCCGTCACCCTCTTCGGGAGCTTCTCCGCCACCTGCCGCAGGAACGCGGTCGCGAGGAGCAGGACGTCTTCGCGGCGGTCGCGCAGCGGCGGGAGCCGCACCGGCACGACGTCGAGCCGGTAGAACAGGTCCTCGCGGAAGCGCCCGGCCTTCACCTCGGAGGCGAGGTCCTTGTTCGTCGCCGCGACGATCCGCACGTCGACCGCGACGGGCTCGGTGCCGCCCACGCGCTCGAGGACGCCGTCCTGCAGGAACCGCAGCAGCTTCACCTGGACCGCCGGCGACATCTCGCCGATCTCGTCGAGGAACAGGGTGCCGCCGCGGGCGCGCTCGAAGCGCCCCTCCTTGCGCGCCACCGCGCCGGTGAAGGCGCCCTTCTCGTGGCCGAACAGCTCCGACTCGAGGAGGCCCTCCGGGATGGCGGCGCAGTGGATGGGCACGAACGGCCCTGCGGCGCGCGGCGAGAGATCGTGCACGAGGCGCGCGGCGAGCTCCTTGCCGGTGCCGCTCTCGCCGGTGAGCAGCACGGTCGCCGCCGTCGGCGCCGCCTGACGCAGCGTCTCGAGCACGGCGCGGAACGCCGGGGCGTCTCCGAGGAGCCCGCCGGTGCCGGGCGCGAGCGCGGCGAGGCGCGCCTTGAGCGCGCGGTTCTCCGCGACGAGCGACGCCTTCTCGAGCGCCTGCCGGACGGTCTTCACGATGGCGTGCCGCTTCACCGGCTTCGTGATGAAGTCGTACGCCCCCTCCTTCATGGCGGCGACGGCGGTCTCGACCGTCCCGTACGCGGTCATGAGGACGACCTCGGTCTCCGGCGAGACGGCCCTCACGGCGCGCAGGAGCTCCTCGCCGCTCATGCCCGGCATCATGAGGTCCGTCACCACCACGGAGACGGGCTCGCGGCGCACCGCCTCGAGCGCCGCCGGCCCGGAGCCGGCGAGCGCGACGCGCCACCCCTCGCGCTCGAAGATCTTGCCGAGCGACTCGAGGTTCGACTTCTCGTCGTCGACGATGAGGACGAGCGGCGGCACTTCCCGGAGGATATCGCGGCGGCCGGAATCCGACATCCGGCCGAGGCGCATTTCGCGAAGCGAGATGTGCCCGGGCCGCCCCTTACCGGCCGCCCGTGGGGACGTGCTCGGCGGCGGGGGCCGGCGCCGAGCCGGGCCGCAGCCCGAGGGCGGCGCGGATCTCGTCGCCAAAGATGGCGATGGCGCCCGCCGCGGCGAGCGCGAGGAACGCGGTGACGAGCGCGTACTCCACGAGGCCTCGCTTCACGACAGCACCATCGCGCCATGCGTAGTCGAAGGTGCGCAACGAGTCCAGCCCGGTGGTTTCCGGTCGGGCGGCGGCGCGCGCTATCCTTGCGGGCATGCGCCTCCTCGCCGCGATCGCCTGCGCGCTCCTCCCCGCCGCGGCCGCGGCGCAGGCGAAGCCGCGCCTCGCGGTGCTCGACTTCACCGCGAACGGCGCGTCGAAGGAGCTCGCCAGCGCCGCCGGCGGCGTGGCCGCGAACGAGCTCGACCGCCTCGGCGCGTTCCACGTGGTGACGAGCGAGGCCATCCGCTCGATGCTCGCGTTCGAGAAGCAGCGCCAGATGCTCGGCTGCACCGACGCGGGGTGCATGGCGGAGCTGGGCGGCGCCCTCGGCGTCGACTGGCTCGTCTCCGGCAAGGTGACGCGGCTCGCCCCGCAGGGAGGCGTGCCGGAGACGTTCACGGTCGACCTCACGCTCACCGCCGTGAAGAAGGGGCAGCGCGAGGGCTCCGCCATCGAGACCGCGCGCTCCGAGGCGGAGCTCGTGGCGCGCATCGGCAGGGCGGCCCAGCGCCTCGTCCAGAAGGTCCTCGCCGGGCGCGTGGGTCGCCTCGTGCTCACGTCGGCGGAGGCGGGCGCGGTGGTGAAGGTCGACGACCAGGTGAAGGGCACGACTCCCCTGCGCGCCCCGCTCGTCCTCCCCGCGGGGCCGCACGCGCTCGCGGTGGAGAAGCAGGGCTTCGTCGCGTTCCAGAAGGACGTGCAGATCGAGGCGGGCAAGGTGGTCGAGGAGCGGGCGCCGCTCGTGCCGAGCCCGGACTTCGTGCGGGCGTACGAGTCGCGGCAGCGGAAGATCCGCACCGGCGCCTGGATCTCGACCGGCGTCGCGGCGGCGGGCGTCGCGGCGGCCGTCGCGCTGCAGATGAGCGCGGCGCAGCTCTACGGCAGCGAGAGCACGCCGGGGACGTTCCTCTACGATCGGCGCAGGCTGCAGGACGGGGTGCAGGTCGAGGCGGGCGTCGATCTGCGCGCCCAGGCGGCGTCGCTCAGGTCGCGCATCGAGACCCGGCAGACGTGGTCGTACGTGGCGGGCGGCACGGCGGCCGCCGCGGCCGTCGCCGCGACCTGGCTCTGGATCGCGGGGGACGACCCCGGCCGCTACGCGGGGTTCGCGGAGCCGTCGGCGAGGCTCGACGTCGCCCCGGCGCCGGGCGGCGCGCTGGCCTCGCTCTCGCTCTCCTTCTAGAGACTACTCGGGCTTCGTGGTCTCGGCGGCGGCGGGCTCCGCCGGCGCGGCAGCCGCGGGAGCGGCCTCGGTCCTCGGCTTGGTCTTGCCGGCCTTCGCGCGCTTGGCGGCCCGGTTCTCCTTGGGCGCCTCGGCCTTCTTCGCGGCCGGCGCCGGCGCGGGGACGGCCCGCTTGGGCTCGTCCATCGCGGGCGTCGCGGCGTAGCGCGTCCTGAACTTCTCGATGCGGCCGGCGGTGTCGAGGATCTTCTGCTTGCCCGTGAAGAACGGGTGGCAGTTGGAGCAGATCTCGATGTGGAAGTCGCCGCGCGTGGAGCGCGTCTCGATGACGTTCCCGCAGTTGCAGACGATGCGGGCCGCCTTGTACTGGGGGTGGATCGCTGGCTTCATGATGACCTCTCGGCCGCTTGCACCCTCGCGCCCGTTGGGCGCCGCGGTGGTCCGGGCCGGATGTGGGACTCGCCTATCTAGTCGGAACGGCTCGCAGCGTCAAGGACGCGCCCGCGCGCCTACTTCCCGCCCCCGACCATCATCTTGAAGAACTCCTCGTGGTTCTTCACCTGCCGGAACTTGTCGAGGATGAACTTCATCGCCTCGACGTTGTCGAGGCCGTTCAGGATGGTCTGGCGGAGGATGTAGATCTTCGAGAGCCAGTCGGCCGGGAGGAGCAGCTCTTCCTTGCGCGTGCCCGACTTCCCGATGTCCATGCACGGGAAGATGCGCTTCTCCATGAGCTTGCGGTCGAGCACGATCTCCGAGTTCCCGGTGCCCTTGAACTCCTCGAAGATCACCTCGTCCATGCGCGAGCCCGTGTCGACGAGCGCCGTCCCGATGATGGTGAGCGAGCCGCCCTCCTCGATGTTCCGCGCCGCGCCGAAGAAGCGCTTCGGCTTGTGGAGCGCGTTCGAGTCGACGCCGCCGGAGAGGATCTTGCCGGACGGCGGCACGACCGAGTTGTAGGCGCGCGCGAGGCGCGTGATGGAGTCGAGCAGGATGACGACGTCCTTCTTGTGCTCGACGAGGCGGCGGGCCTTCTCGATCACCATCTCCGCCACCTGCACGTGGCGCGTGGCCGGCTCGTCGAAGGTCGAGGCGACCACCTCGCCCTTCACCGTCCGCTCCATGTCCGTGACCTCTTCCGGCCGCTCGTCGATGAGCAGCACGATGAGGGTCACCTCGGGGTGGTTCGCGGTGACGGCGTGCGCCATGTTCTGGAGGAGGACCGTCTTGCCCGCGCGCGGCGGCGAGACGATGAGGCAGCGCTGCCCCTTGCCGATGGGCGAGAAGAGGTCCACCACCCGCGTCGTCATCTCGCCCGGCTCGTGCTCGAGCTTGAGGCGCTTCGTCGGATAGAGCGGCGTGAGGTTGTCGAAGAGGACCTTGCTCTGGTTCTCCTCCGGCGGCTCGCCGTTGATGGTGTCGACCTTGAGGAGCGCGAAGTAGCGCTCGCCGTCCTTCGGTTGACGCACCGTGCCGCGCACCGTGTCGCCCGTGCGGAGGTTGAACCGCCGGATCTGGGACGGCGAGACGTAGATGTCGTCGGGGCCCGGCAGGTAGCTGAAGTCCGGGCTGCGCAGGAAGCCGAAGCCGTCGGGGAGGACCTCGAGCGTCCCCTCGCCGCCGACCTCCATCTCCTCCTTCTTCTCCTCGAGCGCCTTCGACTGCGCCTGCAGGATGGCGAAGATGAGATCCTGCTTCTTCATCGCCCCCGCGGCCTCGATCTTGAGGGCGTTGGCCATCTGCGCGAGCTCGGCGACCTTCATGTGCTTGAGGTCGGTGAGGCTCGGCGCTTGCTGGGACGCGGCGGTGGGTGCTGCGGCGGGCATGTCGTGTCTCGAGGGAGGAGGTCGCCGGGCGACCGGGGACGGCTCGGCTTCGTGACGAAACCGGAGGAGAGGCCCGGAACGTATGCGCGCCCCACGCACGTGTCAACGGCGTGGCGCGTCCGGAAGGGTCTCCCGGGTCAAACCGCCGCTATGCCATGAACGGGGGGCTGCGACCCCCGTCGATTCGCGGTTCAACCGTCCTCGGGGGCGAGCGGTCGAGAACCGCGGAGGGCTTCGTCCGGGATGAGCACAGTCGAACCCGTCATCGCCGGCTCGCGCGGGTTCGCCCTCGCGCTGCTCGCGCCGCTCACGGAGCGGATCGGCACGCGGCCCCGCGTCGCCGCGGACGCCGCGCACGCGCTGCCGCTTCTCGCCGGCCCCGGCGGTCTGCTCGTGGTCGAGTTCGTCGGTACCGATACGCGCCGTGCGATCGAGGACATCGTCGACGAGGCGACCGGCGTTCGCGTCGTCGCGGCGGTGCCCGAGAGGCACGCCGCTGCCGACGTCCTGCTGCGCGCGCTCGGGGTCGAGGTGGCGCGTTGGGACGGCACCTCCGCCGCCATCCTCGGCGCCG
>DASSQM010000181.1:0-3426 GCA_035702465.1 Anaeromyxobacter sp.
CCGGTCTCATAGGCGACGCCGAGCTGGTTGCAGCCACGCCCGTTCCGGAGTCCGCACGCCTTCTCGGCGAACGCGTTCGCGCGGACGCGATCCTCGGCCATGCCGATCCCGCGTTGCAGGTTGTAGGCGAGGTTCGAGCAGCCGGGCCCGTGGTCGAGGTCGCAGCCCTGTGCATAGAGCGCGTTCGCCTTCCCGGGATCGCGCGCGGCGCCGGCGCCGAACTGGGTGTTGACCCCGAGGTACGTGCACGCGGGCCCGTTCTTCAGCCGGCAGGCCTTCTCGTACAGCGCATTCGCGCGTGCCAGGTCCTTCGCGACGCCCGAGCCGTTCTCGGTCAGGAGGCCGAGGTTCGCGCAGCTCCGCGCGTACTCCGCATCGCAGGCTTTCGCGTAGAGCGCGGCAGCCTTTCCCGCGTCCTTCGCGACGCCGATCCCACGCTCGTGATCGTACCCGAGGCCGTTGCAGGCGGGCGCGTCGCCGAGGCCGCACCCCTTCTCGTACAACGCATTGGCGCGCTCCGGATCTTTCGCGACGCCGAGCCCGTCCTCGTGGCTCATCCCGAGATACCTGCAGCCCCGGCCGTCGCCCGCGCCGCACGCCTTTCCGAAGAGGCTCGCCGAACGCTCGAGGTCGGCGCCGGCGCCGATCCCCCACTGCAGGTTCACGCCGAGATCCACGCAAGCGGCGCGGACGCCCTTGTCGCACGCGATGGTGTACTCGACGTTCGCGCGCGCGACGTCCTTCGGCCGCCCTTCGCCGGTTGCGAAAGCGGCTCCGAGTCTCCAGCAGGAAAAGCCGTCGCCCAGATCGCAGCCGCGCTCGAGGCGCGAGGCCCCTTTGGCGAGATCGCGCTCGACGCCGAGGCCCGCTAGCAGCAGGGCCCCCGCAAATCCGCATCCGGTTCCGTCGCCGAGAATGCAGCCCCGATCGAACGCGTCGTACGCGCGCCGCCCGAGGGCTGCCTCGCCGCCGTCGCCGCCGAGATGGACGCCTCCGAGGATCGTGCACGCGCGCCTATCGTCGAGCTCGCACCCGCGCGCCGCGAGTCGCTGCGCCGTCTCGAGATCGCGTTCACCGGCGGTCGCGCTCCCGTAATGGGACGCGGGCCACGCGCACGCCCAGCCGAGGCCGAGGTCGCAGCCGCGGGCGACGAAGACCGCGCCCCGCCGTTCGTCCTTCGCGACGCCGTCCCCGATCGCGAGCGCGCGGCCCAGCGTGACGCACGCCTGCGCCGCGCCGAGCTTGCACGCCGCCTCGTAGTACGGCGCGGCCCTCGGCACGTCGCGAGGGTTGGCGTCGGCGGCCCCGTACCTCTCCGCCATCGCGAAGCAGGCGTCCGCGCTGCCGCACGCCGGCAGCTCGCTGCTCCACGGGATCGAGGGCCGCTGGGCGTGCTGACACGCCGCCATCGCCGTCGCGGCGATCGCCACGAGCCACGCTCCGCGGAATCTGGACGCCCCCAAGCCGCCTGCAATGCTTCCAAAAGGCGACGAAGCCGGCAAGGCGGAGCGCGCGCGCCGTCGGTTGGGCCCCCGGGTATAAAGAGACCCCTGGACCTCGCGGAGCACATCGCCCGCCTCGCCTCGCTCCTCGGCGCGGAGCGCGAGGAGGAGCGCGCGCGCTTCGAGGAGGCGAAGGGCAGGCTCTCGCTCTCCGAGCGCGAGGCGCGCGGGCTCGCGATCGCCGACGCCGAGGCCGGCGACGAGGGCGCGCTCGCGGGGCGCACGCTCGTCACGTTCGCGAAGGGCGGGAAGCCGCTCGGCGGCGCGCGCATCGGCGTGGGGAGCCTCGTCTCGCTGTCGCTGCGGCGCGAGGCGCGGCCCGACGCGCCGACCGGCGTCGTCGCGCGGCGGACGCGCACCGCCGTCGCGGTCGCCTTCGACGAGCCGCCGCCGGATTGGGCCACGGACGGGCGCGTCGTCCTCGAGCTCGAGCCGTCGCTGGTGACCTGGGAGCGCCTCTCCTCCGGCCTCGCGCGGCTCCGCGACGACAAGCCCGGGAGGCGGTGGCACGCGGTGCTCTCCGGGACGCCTCCGCGCTTCCTCGCGCGCCCGCGCGGGCCCGCCCTCCCGCACCGCCTCAACCTCGAGCAGGCGGCGGCGCTCGACCTCGCCGATCGCGCCGAGGACGTCGCGCTCGTGCACGGCCCGCCGGGCACCGGGAAGACCACCGTCCTCGTCGAGGTGATCCGCCGGGCGGCCGCGCGCGGCGAGCAGGTGCTCGCGGCGGCGCCGTCGAACCTCGCGGTGGACAACCTCGTCGAGCGGCTCGTCGAGGCGGGCCTCTCCTGCGTGCGCCTCGGCCATCCCGCCCGCGTGCTCCCCGCGCTGCTCGCGCACACGCTCGAGGCGCAGGCCGACTCCCGCGAGCCGGCGCGCATCGCGCGGGAGCTCGTGGAGGAGGCCATCGCGCTCCGCCGCTCCGCCGCGAAGCGCCGCCAGAAGCGGGGGCCGGGGCGGTTCAGCGCGTCGCGGGAGCAATGGAGGGACGCCCGCGCCCTCCTCGCCGAGGCCCGAGCGCTCGAGGCGCGCGCCGAGGCCGAGGTGCTGGAGCGCGCCCAGGTCGTGCTCGCGACGCTCACGTCGCTCGACGCCCCGCCGCTCGCGGGCCGGCGCTTCCCGCTCGCGGTCGTCGACGAGGCGACCCAGGCCGTCGAGCCCGCGCTCTACCTCGCCCTGCTGCGCGCCGATCGCGCGGTCCTCGCGGGCGATCACCTCCAGCTGCCGCCGACGATCCTGTCCGCGCGGGCGCAGGAGGGCGGCCTCGGCGTCTCGCTCTTCGAGCGGCTCGTCGACGCGTACGGCGACGCGGCGAAGGTGACGCTGGCCGAGCAGCACCGCATGAACGCGCGCATCATGGCGTTCCCGTCCGAGGCGCTCTACGGCGGCGCGCTGCGCGCCCACCCCGCCGTGGCCGACCGCGCCGTGGACGCCGCGCCGCTCGAGGTGGTGGACACGGCCGGGCGCGGCTTCGAGGAGGGGACGCCCGAGGGCTCCGACTCGAAGCACAACGAGGGCGAGGCGGAGCTCGCCGCCGCGGAGGTGCGCCGCGTCCTCGCGCTCGGCGTGCCGCCCGGCGAGATCGCGGTCATCTCGCCGTACGACGCGCAGGTGCAGCGCCTTCGCGCGCTCCTCGCGGCCGAGGTGGAGGCGGGGCTCGAGGTGGACACCGTCGACGGGTTCCAGGGCCGCGAGAAGGAGGCGGTGGTCGTCTCGCTCGTGCGCTCGAACGAGGCGGGCGAGGTCGGGTTTCTCGCCGACGTGCGCCGCATGAACGTCGCGCTCACCCGCGCGCGCTCGAAGCTCGTCGTGGTGGGCGACGGCGCGACGGTGTCCCGCCACCCGTTCTACGAGCGCTTCCTCAGGCACGCGCAGGACGCGGGCGCCTGGCGCAGCGCCTGGGAGCGCGAGGCGTGATCCGGAGCAC
>DASSQM010000182.1:0-7943 GCA_035702465.1 Anaeromyxobacter sp.
CGCCGCGCGCCTCTCGTAGACTCGCCGTCGGGCGCGGGGCGGTCGCTCGGGCCCGCCCGTTTCCGGAGGTCCACCGTGCTGGCGCCGACTCGCGTCTCCGTCGATGTGTCCGTGGGCGAGCAGCTCGTCGACTTCCGCTGCTCGCGGTGCGGGCACCGGGCGCAGGCGTGGGTGAGCGGCGGCGGCACGGGACTCAAGGTGAACATGGTCTCCCTGAGCAACGCGCAGCTCGACGCCGCCGTCGGCGCCGCGCAGGCCGCGAAGCTCGCGAAGTGTCCGCGCTGCGGGCACCGGGACCGGGCGGCGCTCGCGAGGGTCCTGCTCGCCTGGGGCGTGGTCGGCGCGCTCGCCGGGTTCGCGATCGGGCTCGTCGCGGCGGAGCAGCTCCGCGGTCCCGCCGGGGCCGGCGACGCCGGCGTTCCCGTCGGCATCGCGACCTTCGTCGCCGTCGTCGTGACGATGACCGCCCTCAAGCTGCGGAGCGTGCGGCGGCGGGTTCAGTTCCACCGCGACGCGTAGCCCACCCATCCGCCTCGCGGGCGGCTCACCTCCGCCACCTCCCCGCCTCCACGAACGAGAAGTACCCGCCCGCCGCGACGATGACGTGATCGCGCGCGAGGACCCCCACGAGGTCGGCCGCGGCGCGCAGGCGCTCCGTCAGGTCGACGTCGTCCGGCGACGGAGACGGGTCGCCGCTCGGGTGGTTGTGGCAGAAGACGATCCCGTGCGCGCCCTCCCGCACCGCAGGGCGGAGCGCGTCGCGCGGCGAGACGGGGCACTGCGAGAGCGATCCCTCCGCGACCTGGACGGCGCGGAGCAGCCGCCCGCGCACGTCGAGCAGGATCACGTGAAAGCCTTCGCGCTCGGCGTGGGCGGCGTGGCGCATGAGCTCGTGGACGCTGCGCGGATCGAGGCAGCGCTCCCCGCGGCGCGGCGGCGACCACCCGCCGCGGCGGCCGAGCTCGAACGCGGCGGCGATGGCGGCGGCGCGCGCCGGGCCGAGGCCGGGCCACGCGGCGATCGCGTCGGGAGGCGCCCAGGCGAGCTCGCCGAGCGGGACCGCCTCGAGGAGCGAGAGCGCTGCGGCGCGGGCGGAGAGCCTGCCCGTGCCGGTGCCGATGAGGAGCGCGACGAGGTCCGCGTCCGAGAGCGCGCGCGGGCCCGCGGAGAGGAGCCGTTCCCGCGGGCGATCGTCGCCGGTGGCCGCGACGCGCGGAGGGGTACCGGGGGTCTCCCCCTCCGCTGCGGAAGGCGGTCGCGGCGCGGGTCGGCGCGGCATGCCCGCAGTGCAGCAACGGGCGTGCCGAGGGCGCCGGAGCGCGAGGAGGCGGAGACGCGCGGCGAGCGCGGTGCGTCGGCCGCCCGCCGGCCACCGCGATGGTCCGCCGCGAGGACGGAGGGCCGCGCCGCGCTCCCGCCCTCCTTCACCTGACCCTCTCCCCCGCTGCCGCGGGGGAGAGGGGGTCGGGAGCTGCCCGGGGAGAGGGGATGAATCGCTCGGCGGGAGGAGAGAACCGCCCGGCGGCGGCTACTTCGTCGCCGTCTTGTCGCCCGCCTCCTTCACGAACTCGGCGGAGATGTCGATCTTCACCTGGTCGCCGACCACCGGCCCCGCCTCGATCGCCTTGCTGTACGCGAGGCCGAAGTCCCTCCGGTTGATGGTGGTCGTCGCGGAGAAGCCGCGGCGCGTGTTGCCCCACGGATCCTTGATGTCCTGCGTCGGCCCCTCGACCGCGAGCACGACGGGCTTCGTCACGCCGTGCATGGTCAGGTCGCCCGTGACCTTGAGCTTGCCCTTGCCGGCCTTCTCCACCTTCGTGGACTTGAAGGTGATGGTCGGGTACTTCGCCACGTCGAAGAAGTTCTCCGACTTGAGGTCCTCGTCGCGCTTCGCGACGCGGGTGTCGATGGTGGTCGTGTCGATGGTGGCCTCGACGGACGACTTCGAGGCGTCCTTGTCGTCGAAGTTCGCGGCGCCGGTGAGCTTCCCGAACTCGCCGCGCACGTTCGAGATGACGAGGTGGCGCACGCTGAAAGTGGCCTGCGAGTGCGCAGGGTCGAGGTTCCAGGAGGACGCCTCCGCCAGGCCGAGCACGGGGGTGAGGGCGAGGAGTGTGGCGAGGATCCGCTTCATGGGCTTCCGTCTCCTTTCGACTGCTCTGCTTCAGGGGGCCGGCGGGGCGCCGGCGGGGCGAAGCGCGAAGCTCCGCATTCCGAGGTTTCCGTACTTGATCTCGTCGTGGACGGTCTCGACGCGATCGACGGGCGCGCGCGCGCCGAGCGCGACGAAGAGCGGGTCGAGGTGCTCCGGGCTCGGCGCGGCGAGCTGCGCGTGCGGCGCCGTCTCCTGCCAGCGCACGAGCGCGTCGACGTCGAGGGCCTCGATGCGCGCCGCGATCCAGGCGTCGAACTCCTTCGCCCAGGCGTCCTGCGCCCCCTCCTCGGCGAAGCGGATCGCGGCGAGGTTGTGGAGGAGCCCGCCCGAGGCGACGAGGAGCACGCCCTCGCTCCGGAGCGGCGCGAGCGCGGCGCCGAGGCGGAGGAGGTCCTTCGGCTCGAGCTCGGGGAGCGCGAGCTGCGCGACCGGCACGTCCGCCTGCGGGAACGCCATGCGCAGCGGGACCCACGCGCCGTGGTCGAGGCCGCGCAGCGGGTCGAGCCGTGCGCGGAACCCGGCGCCCTCGACGAGCGCCGCGGCCCGCGCGGCGACGTCGGGCGCACCGGGCGCCGGCCACTGGATCTTGTAGAGCGCCTCCGGGAACCCGGAGAAGTCGTAGATGAGCCGGTGCCGGGCGGCGCTCGTGATGCCCATCTCCCACGGCGTGGTCCAGTGCGCGGAGACGACGAGCGCGGCCTGCGGCCTCGGCGTGCGCCTCGCGAACGAGGCGATCGCCTCGCCCAGCGCGCCCGGCTCGAGCGCGATGGTCGGCGCGCCGTGCGAGACGAACAGCACCGGCGCGCGCGTCACGCCGCCCTCCCCGCCCGCGCAGCGCGCCGCGACGCGCCGGCGAACACGGCGCCGAGCGCCGCGCCGTGCGCCTCGAGCACGCCCGGCCGGAACCGGTAATAGTGGAAGGCGCCGTCCTTCCGCACGGAGACGAGCCCGGCGTCGGAGAGCACCTTGAGGTGGTGAGAGACGGTCGCCTGCGCGAGGCGCGCGAGCGCGGTCAGCTCCGCGCAGCTCACCTCGGCGCGCGCGGAGATGGCCTTGAGCAGCCGGAAGCGGGTCGGATCCCCGAGCGCCCGGGCGACGCGGATGACCGCGCTCTCGCGGAAGACGTGAGCCATCGATGAGCATCGATGCATAACCGGGGCGGGACCGCGGGCAACGGAGCACCCGTGTCCCGGAAGGGGCCGGGAGCGCGATGACTCAGGGAGATCCGCGCACGCCCGGCAGCCAAGGCGGCGAGGGCGAGCGGCTCAGAGCTTCACACCCACCCCGGCGGTGAGGTGCAGGAGGTCGTACTGCTCGAACGCGATCTCGCCGCCGAGGAACATCGGGCCGAGATCGAACCGGACGCCGAGCGCCACCTGGAACCACGCGGTCCAGTCCTTCGGGCGGCCCGCGCCGATGCCGAACGTGAACGCCGCCTCGAGGCTGCGGCGGGTCCGGAAGCGCTCGGTGAGCCGGGCGAGCACGACCGGCGTCCAGGGGCGGTTCGACTGGAGGAGGGAGTCGTAGGCGTAGCCGGCGACGCCGAGGTCGATGCTGTCGAACGCCCAGGCGGCCTCGCCGCCGTAGAGCGCCGAGCCGTGGCCGGTGCCGCCGGTGGCGAGCGCCTCGCCGCCCCACAGCGCCAGGCGGAGGCGCTTCGGGTGTTCCTCGTCGCGCTCCTCCTCGTAGGGCGGCGCCTCCCAGTCCTGCGCGAGCGGCGGCGCGGCGGCGAGCAACGTGGAGACGGCGAGCGCGGCGATCACGGCGCGGCCTCCCGGAGGAACGACTCGTAGACGGCGTAGCCGCGCACGAGCGCGGGGATCTCCACCCACTCGCCCCGCTGGTGCGCCTGGGACGTGGCGCCCGGGCCGAGGTTCACGGCCCGTACACCGTGGGCGGCGAGCCGCGCGACGTCGGTCCAGGCCTGCTTGGGCTCGACGGGCACCTGCCCCCGCGCGACGAGCCGGCGAACGAGCGGGTGATCCTGGAACGCCGGGCACGCCGGCGAGAGGTCCGTGAGCGTCACCTCGGCGCCGTGCCGCGCGCCGAGCGCGCGGAGCTCGTCGGCCGCCGCCTCGAGCGTGCGGTCGGGGGCGAAGCGGAAGTTGAGGTTCAAGGTGCAGCGGTCGGGCACGACGTTCCGCGCGCGGCCGCCCTCGATGCGCGTCGCCGAGAGCACCTCGCGGAAGACGAGGCCGTCCGACCGCCCCTCGCGCGGCGGGCGCGCGGCGAGCTCGGAGAGGAGCCTCCCCGCCTCGTGCACCGCGTTCCGCCCGTCCCAGGGGCGCGCCGAGTGCGCCGCCTTGCCGTGGAACGTGAACGTCGCGTGGATCGAGCCGACGCAGCCGAGCTGGAGCACGTTGTCCGTGGGCTCGAGGCAGAGCGCGAGATCGACCCCGCGGAGCCGCGCGGGGTCGCGCAGGATCTCCTCGAGCTCGTTCTCGACGTACGGCCCCTCCTCGCGCGCGTAGAGCACGAGCACGAGATCGCAGAAGCGCGCGGAGCGCGGGAGCCGCTCGGCGAGCTCCATCAGGACGGCGATCCCGCCCTTCATGTCGGAGGAGCCGGGCGCGACGATGCGGTCGCCCTCGCGCCGCGGCGGCCCGCGGTCCGCCTCGTGCACGGGCACCGTGTCGAGGTGGCCGCAGAGCGCGACGGCCGGGCGCCCCGGCGCCGGCGGCCCGTCGACGCGCACGACGAGCGAGTCCCTCACCCGCTCGACCGCCGGGAACCGCCCGCGCGCCCACGCCTCGACCGCGTCGCAGAGCGCCCCCTCCTCGCCGATCGGCGAGAGCTGGGCGCAGAGCTGCTCCGTGCGCCGGGCGAGCGCCTGGGCGAGATCCGTCACCCCTGGACCTCGAAGTCGCGCAGCGCCTGGTTGAGCGAGACCTTCTTGTCCGTCGAGGGGCTGCGCCGGCCCACGATGAGCGCGCACGGGATCTGGTAGGTGCCGGCCGGATACTGCTTCGGGCGCGTGCCGGGGATCACCACGGACCGGGCGGGGACGCGGCCCTTGTAGACCACCTCCTGCGGGCCCGTCACGTCGATGATGGGCGTCGACCCCGTGATCACCACGTTCGCGCCGAGGACCGCCTCCTCCTCGACGAGCACGCCCTCGACGAGGATGCAGCGCGAGCCGATGAACGCGCCGTCCTCGACGATGTTGGGCCGCGCGCCGGGCGGCTCGAGCACGCCGCCGATGCCGACGCCGCCGGCGAGGTGCACGTTCGAGCCCACCTGGGCGCACGAGCCGACCGTGGCCCACGTGTCCACCATCGAGCCCGCGCCGACGCGCGCGCCGATGTTCACGAACCCGGGCATGAGCACCGCGCCGGGCTCGAGGTGCGAGCCGAACCGCGCCACGCCGCCGGGCACCACGCGCACGCCCGCCATCTCGAGATCCTTCTTGAGCGGGATCTTGTCGCGCGTCTGGAACGGCCCGAAGTCCTGCGTCTCCATGCCGGTGATGGCGAAGAAGAGGTTCACGGCCTGCATGAGCCAGGCGTGGACCTTCCACTCGCCGCCGATCTTGTCCGCCACGCGCAGCTCGCCGCGATCGAGCCCGTGGAGCGCCTGGACGACCGCCGCGCGGCAGACGGGCTCCTGGAGCCTCTGCCGATCCGCGAACGCCTCCTCGATGCGGCGCCGGATGTCGTCGTACTGGGTCATGTCCTCACCCTGGACCAGGCCGCGATGGCGGCGTCGCACTCCTCCAGCGTCGGCACGAGCGCGACGCGGACGTACCCCTCTCCTCCGGCGCCGAACGCGGTGCCCGGCGCGACGACGATGCCGCCCTCGAGCAGCCGCCCGGCGTACCCCGCGGACGTCTCGCCGCCGGGGACCTTCACCCACAGGTAGAGCGCCGCCTCCGAGGCCTCGGCCGCGAGGCCGTGCCGCGCGAAGAACGCGAGGAAGCGGTCGCGCTTCTGCCGGAACACCTCGCGCCGCTCGGCGGCGTGCGCGTCGTCGGCCCAGGCGACCGCCGCCGCCGTCGACACGAACTCCGCGGACGAGCAGCCCGGATGGCCGCGCAGCGCGCGGAGCGCCGCGATGACGTCCCTGTCGCCGGCGAGGAAGCCGCTGCGGTACCCCGTCATGCCGCTCCGCTTCGAGCAGGAGTGGAACGCGACGACGTTCTCCACCTGCACCTCCAGCATCGAGGGCGGCGGCTCGTCGAAGTAGACGTCCGCGTAGCACTCGTCCGACGCCACCACGAAGCCGTAGCGCCGCGCGGCCTCGCCGACGCGGCGCAGATGATCGCGCGGGGCGACCGCGCCGGTGGGGTTGTGCGGGGAGTTCACCCACCACACGAGCGTCTCGCGGAGCACCGCCTCGCCGACGTCCTCGGGCTCGACGAGGAAGCGCCGCGCCGCCGTGAGCGGCACCTTCACCGGCTCGAGGCCCGCGAAGCGCGCGCCCGCCTCGTACGACGGGTAGGCGGGGTCCGGCAGCACCACCTTGCGGCGCCGGGGATCGCCTCCCGCGAACGCGAGCGGCAGGTGGAAGGTCGCCTCCTTCGTGCCCGCGCAGGCGAGCACCTGCGCCTCCGGGTCGAGCGCGACGCCGAAGCGCCGCTGGAGGTAACCGGCCGCCGCGCGGCGGAGCGCCGCGGGGCCGAACGGGCTCGGGTACTGCGACGTCGCGGGCACGGCCTTCGCCAGCGCCTCGCGGATGAAGGGCGGCGTGGGCTCCCTGGGATCGCCGAGGCCGAAGTCGAAGAGGCGCTTCCCTGCGGCGAGGAGCGCCTTCCGCCGCTCCTCGAGCTCGACGGTGATGTTCTTCTGGATCTGCCCGAGGACCGGGTTCTTCGGAACGTTTTCCACGTGCGGCGCGAAGAATAATCGAAGTGGCCTCCCGCCTGCATTATATGTGGACGCGCATGCTCCATTACGACGTGGTGGTCATCGGCTCGGGGCCCGCCGGCGAGAACGGCGCCATCACCGCGGCCTCGTGCGGGAAGAAGGTCGCCCTCGTCGAGAAGGAGGCGGTGCCCGGCGGCGCCTCCGCGAACACGGGCACCATCCCCTCCAAGGCGCTCCGCGAGACCGCCCTCGCCATCCAGCAGGCGCAGAGCCGCGACGCGCACGGCATCGAGCTGCGCGTCTCCGGCACGGTCACCATCCCCGAGCTCATGGGCCGCCGCGGCCTCGTCACCGGCCGCGAGCACTCGCGCATCCGCGAGGCGCTGAACCGCGCCGGGGTCGAGCAGTTCCGGGGGACGGCGAGCTTCTCGGACCCGCACATCATCCGCGTGAAGATCCCCGGCGGCGGCTCGCAGGAGCTGCACGCGGACGTGATCCTCCTCGCCACCGGCTCCCGGCCGCTCCACCCGCCCGCGTACACCATCGACAACGCGTACGTGTACGACTCGGACTCCATCCTGATGCTCGATCGCGTGCCGCGCTCGCTCGCGATCCTCGGCGGGGGCGTGGCGGGTTGCGAGTACGCGTCGCTGTTCGCCGCGCTCGGCGTCAACGTGTCGATGATCGACTCGAAGGACCGCCTCCTGCCCTGGCTCGACGCCGAGCTGTCGCACGGCATGCAGGACCTCTTCGCGATGGCGGGGATCGACCTCCACCAGCGCGTCCGCGCGCAGAAGCTCGAGCCGGGCGAGCGGGACGTGCTCGACACGCTCGCCGACGGCTCGCGGCTCGTCGCGGAGAAGGTGCTCGTCGCCGCGGGGCGCGTGGGCAACGTCGAGTCGCTGAAGCTCGAGGCCGCCGGCCTCTCCGCCACCGAGCGCGGCCTCCTCGAGGTGAACGCGCACTACCAGACGGCGGTGCCGCAC
>DASSQM010000183.1:0-2220 GCA_035702465.1 Anaeromyxobacter sp.
TCCCCGTCGGAAGCGATGGGGATCGACGCGGTCTCGAGAGTAGCGACGCCGCCATGCGCCTTCGACGCGGGGTTCGGCGCGCCCGGGTCCCGCCTGGAGCAGAAAGCGCATGGAGAACGATCCTGGGCAGGCGCCCTCGCAGGCGCCGTCCGACTACGTCGCCGAGTCCACGTTCGACGAGATGGGGCTCTCGGAGCCCGTCCGCAGGGCCATCGCCGAGCGGGGCTACACGAAGCCGACGCCGGTGCAGGCTGCGACCTATCGCCCGATCCGCGACGGCAAGGACGTGATCGTCCGGTCGAAGACGGGCACCGGCAAGACCGCAGCGTTCGGCATCCCGATCCTGGAGCGCATCCCGGAGGGACGGCGCAGGGCCTCGGCGCTCATCATGTGCCCGACCCGCGAGCTCGCCATCCAGGTCTCGGAGGAGATGGCCGCGCTCGCGAAGCACCGCGACCTGAAGGTCGTGACCGTCTACGGCGGCGCGTCGATGGGCGACCAGCGGGAGAAGCTCGAGGCGGGCGCCGAGATCGTCGTCGGCACGCCGGGCCGGATCTACGACTTCATCCGCCGCAAGACGCTCAGGCTCGACGAGGCGATGGTCTGCTGCCTCGACGAGGCGGACGAGATGCTGAACATGGGCTTCTTCGAGGAGGTGACGCGCATCCTCGATCACCTGCCCGAGGACTGCCAGCAGCTCCTCTTCTCGGCGACGGTCCCCGCGGACATCGAGCAGATCATCCGCGAGTACCTCTCCGCGCCGGAAGCGATCATGCTGTCCGGCGACGAGTACTCCGTCGAGAACATCCGCAACGTGATGTACCCGACGGTCGACGCGTACCCGAAGCCGCGGAACCTCCTCTACATGATCGAGATCGAGGAGCCCGAGGCGGCCATCGTGTTCTGCAACACGCGCACGGACACCTCGCTCGTCACCGCGGTGCTGAACCGGAACGGGTACGACGCCGAGCTCCTGAACGGCGAGCTGCCGCAGAAGGAGCGCGAGCGCGTCATGGCGAAGGTGAAGCGGGGCGAGGTCCGCTTCATGGTCGCGACGGACATCGCGGCGCGCGGCATCGACATCTCGGACCTCTCGCACGTCATCAACTACTCGCTCCCGGAGGACCCGGCGGTGTACCTCCACCGCGTCGGCCGAACCGGCCGCATCGGCAAGAAGGGGACGGCGCTGTCGCTCGTCTCGGGCGGCGACATCCACACGCTCTCGGCGCTCCAGAAGAAGTTCGGCATTTCCTTCGAGGAGAAGCTGCTGCCCACGCCGGAGGAGGCGCGCCGCGTCTGGACCGATCGGCACGTGGCCGAGCTGAAGGAGGCGATGAGCAGCTCGATCTTCGAGGCGTTCATCCCGCTCGCCCAGGAGCTGCGGAACCGCACGGATGGCGAGTGGCTCGTCTCCTTCGCGCTCAAGTACTTCTTCACGCACCACCGCATCGAGCGCGTGCAGGACCTCCACAAGGCCGAGCACAAGCGCGAGGAGCACGAGAAGCGCGAGAAGGAGCACGTTCCGCGCGAAGGGCGCGGGCGCGAGCGCGGCCGCGGCAGGGACGGCGAGCGCCACGGGCGCGACGGCGAGCGGCGCGCCCGGGGTGACGGCGAGGAGCACGGGCGCCGCGAGGGCGAGGAGCACGGCCGGCGGGAGCGCAGAGAGGCGCGCCGCGACAACGGGCGCGAGGAGGGGCGCGACCGCTCCGAGGAGCGGCAGCACGCCGGCGAGGGACGCCGGCGCCGGGAGCTGGAGCCGCGCGAGGTCGCGGCGACGTTGCCCGACCCGTCGACGGCCGGGGCCGCGCCGCCGGATGCGGGCACGCCGGAGGCATCGGCCCTCGCCGGAGAGGCCGCCCAGCGCCCGCCGCGGGCGCGGATCTTCGTGTCGCTCGGCGAGCAGGACGGCGCGGACGAGGCCAAGGTGCGCGAGGCAGTGGGGACGCTCGCGCCGGGCGCGGAGCTCCGCGCGGTCGAGGTGCGCCGCGGGCACAGCTTCCTCGAGGTCGCGCCCGAGGCGCTCGACGCGACGGTCGCAGCGCTCCACGGCAAGGAGTGGAACGGGAAGCTCCTCACCGCGGAGAAGGCGCGCCGTCGCCGGCGCTGACCTCGCACGGCGCCCACGGGCAGCAGGGCGCGCGTCGCGCGCGCGCCGGATGCGCCGGCGCCGTCGGGCGCGCCGCGGACACGCGCGGGGGCGGGAGCTCCGGTGGCGCCGGC
>DASSQM010000184.1:0-6623 GCA_035702465.1 Anaeromyxobacter sp.
GACACCGGGTCGGTGACCCAGCGTGTCTCGGGCTACCCGCCGGCGGCGCATCTTCACCCGCGGCGCGCCTCGCTCCTGGCGAGGCGCGTCCCTTGCAGCCACGACAGCATCGGCGCGCCGGAGGGGACGACGGCGTGCGCCCCTCTCTCGAAGGAGCACACATGAGATCGCCGCGCCGTCACCTGCGCCTCCTGCTCGGGATGGCCGCCGCGCTCGCGGCGGCGGTCGCCGGGCGCGCGAGCGCGGACGCGAAGGTCATCCGGCTCGGGCACGTCGGCTATCCCGGATCCCTCTTCGCCATCACGAGCGACGAGTTCGCGAGGCGCGTGAACGAGGCGCTGAAGGGCCGCTACCAGGTCCGCGTCTTCCCGTCGAGCCAGCTCGGCTCGGACGAGGACATGCTGAAGGGCGTCAAGGCGGGCGCCCTCGAGGCGTTCGCGCCGTCCACCATCATGAGCACCGTCGATGCGCGCTTCGGCGTGTTCGAGATGCCGTACCTGTTCAAGGACCGCGCGCACGTGAAGCGCGTGTCCGAGGACGCGAGGATCAAGCAGACGCTCCTCGACCCCCTCCCGGAGAGGGGGCTCCGGGTCCTCGCCATCTGGGAGAACGGGTTCCGGGTCATCACGAACAACGTGCGCCCCATCTCGAAGCCCGCGGACCTGAAGGGCATCAAGCTCCGCGTCCCGAGCGGCGTGTGGCGCGTGAAGATGTTCCGCGCGTACGGGGCGAGTCCGACGCCGCTCGCCTACGGCGAGGTGTTCGCCGCGCTCCAGGCCGGCGCCGTGGACGGGCAGGAGAACCCCTTCCCGCAGCTCCACGGCGGGAGGTTCCACGAGGTGCAGCGGTACCTCTCGCTCTCGGACCACGTCTACACGCCGTCCTACCTCATCGTGTCGGAGAAGTTCTGGAGGACCGTGCCGCCGGACGCGCAGCAGGTGCTGGCGCGGATCGCCGCCGACATCGGCGACTTCGCCCGCGCGGAGGGCGCCCGCCTGGACAGGGAGATCCTGGAGAAGATCTCGCCCCGGATGAAGGTGAACGAGGTCGACAGGGACGCGTTCGTGAAGGCGTCCGCTCCCGTGTACGAGGACTTCGGCGAGGAGGTCCCCGGCGGCAAGGTGCTCGTCGAGCGGATCCTCGAGCTGAGGCGGTAGGGCGCGCGTCGCCTCGGCCGGCCGCGAGCGCGCCGCCTGCCGAACAGGACCTCTCCCTTCGGCAGGGCTTCTGGTACATGATGGCTCCCCTTCGCCGCCGCAGCGGACGGCCGCGGACCGGACCGGATCGGGCGGTCGCACGCCCGCTCGGCCGGGCGGGTTGAACGCGAGGGATCGCGCGGTTAGGCGTTTCGCAGCGCCGCCGGCGAGGCGCGGGGAGCGAATGCGGATCGATCCGAAGAAGTGCGTGGGGTGCGCGAACTGCGTGCCCGTCTGCCCGATGGGCGCCATCGCGGTCTCGCCCGCGCTGAACCGGGCGGTGGTGGACGCCGACGCGTGCGTCGAGTGCTTCACCTGCTTCCGCGGGATGTCGAAGGAGCACCTCAACCCGACGTTCGTCCGGGCGGTGCGGCGCGTGGCGAAGTGGGCGCGCTTCCGCTTCGATCCCGAGCCCGACGTCTGCCCGACCGACGCGCTCGCGCCCGAGGAGCTCACGTGGCCGCGCATCGTGCGGCGCGCCTTCTCCGATCCGCAGGTGCCGCACGAGTCGACCGGCATCCACGGCCGCGGCACCGCCGAGGTGAAGACGAACGACGTCACCGGCCGCGTGAAGGAGGGCGAGGCGGGGTGCGTCATCGAGTTCGGCCGGCCCGGCGTCGGCGCGCGGTTCCGGGACATCGAGAGGATGACGAGGGCGCTCGCCGCGCTCGGCGTCTTCTTCGAGCCGATGAACCCGGTGACGACGCTCATGGCCGACGCCAAGGCGGGCACCATCCGGTCCGACATCCTCGACGAGAAGGTCCTGTCCGCGATCGTCGAGATCAAGGTGCCGTTCGAGCGCGTCCCGGAGGTGCTCGCGAAGGTGCGCGAGGTGTCGCGCACGCTCGACACCGTCGTCGCCGTCGGCGTGTCGACGCGCTGCCACCCGGACGGGAACGAGCCGCTCCGCGCGCTGCTCGAGCGCGAGGGCTACGTCGCGTACCGCGGCAAGACGAACCTCGGGCTCGGACGGGTGACGGTCCCGGGGGCGAAGGCGCCGGAGGCGGCGGCGGCCGGTCCGGCCGCCAGGGTCCGTGAGGCGACATGACGAACACGCTCCACCGCTACAGCGAGCATTACGCCCGCGGCACCGGCGACGACGTCCGCCCGGTCACGGACGACTACATCGTGTTCGCCATGGCCTCGAAGGGCGTGAACGACGACGCCGTCGCCGAGAAGTACCGCGCCTTCCTCCGGCTCGCGCTGAAGTTCCAGCCGGTGAACATCGGCGACGCCACGCACGGCGGGTGGCTCCGGCCGAAGCGCGATCTCACCCCCACGAACCACTGGACGCGCGCGCACGTGCCCGACCCCGAGGCCGTGCTGAAGGGCATCGACGGGCCGTCCACCGTGGCCGCGGTGTTCGACCGGTACGAGAACATGAAGGCGTTCGTGGACGCGCTCGTCGAGGCCGACATCGGCGTCTCCGTCAACATCGCCGCGCCGATGGATTCCGCCCACCGCTGCTGCAAGGACGCGGGCATCGCGCGGCACAGCGTCGAGTACTCGCTCGGCTTCCAGGGGCGCCTCGACAAGCTCCCCGAGGCGCGCACGCTCGAGCTCTCCACCATGTGCGGCCACGGCATGGTCTCCGCGAGCTTCGCGCGAAAGATGCTCGACTGGGTGAAGGAGAACCGCCGCACGCCGGCGGAGGCCGCCGCGTACATGGCCCGGTTCTGCTCCTGCGGCGTGTTCAACGTGAAGCGCGCAGAGCGCCTCCTCGAGGAGGCCAGGTCCGGGGCGAGCGGGGCGAGCGGCGCCGCACAGAAGGCGGACGGCGGGAAGCCGTCGCGATGATGCCGGCCCCGCGCGAGACCCCGCCGGCGAGGGGCGCCCGGCGCCGCCCCGGCGACCCTGCGCTCGCGGAGCGCCTGCGGCGCGAGCTCAGGGGCGAGGTCCTCTTCGACGCGTTCTCGCGCGGCCGCTACGCGACGGACGCCTCCATCTACCAGGTCGAGCCGCTCGGCGTGATCGTGCCCCGCGACGAGGACGATCTCGTGGCGGCGGTGCAGCTCGCGGCGGAGGAGGGCGTGCCGCTCCTCCCCCGCGGCGGCGCGACCTCGCAGTGCGGGCAGGCCGTCGGCGAGGCCGTCGTCGTCGACTGCTCGAAGTACCTCACGGACGTCGTCTCCGTGGACGTCGAGAAGCGGACCGCGGTCGTGCAGCCCGGCCTCGTGCTCGACCAGCTCAACGCGAAGCTCAAGCCCACGGGGCTCTGGTTCCCGGTCGACGTCTCCACCTCCGCCATGGCGACCATCGGCGGCATGGCGGGGAACAACAGCTGCGGCACGCGCTCGCTGCGCTACGGGAACATGGTCCACAACGTGCGCGCCATCGACGCCGTCCTCGCGGACGGCACGAAGGCGCGCATGGACGAGCGTGGCGAGGGTGCGCCGCGCCCGCTCGTCGAGGCGCTCCGCGCCATCCACCGCCGCGAGGCGGCGGAGATCGAGGCGCGGTTTCCCAAGCTCGGGCGGCGCGTCTCCGGCTACAACCTCGACGCCCTCGGCGGCGAGGCGCCGAACCTGGCGCGCCTCCTCGTCGGCTCGGAGGGGACGCTCGCCCTCTTCCGGCGCATCGAGGTGACGCTCCACCCGCTGCCGAAGCACAAGGTGCTCGGCGTCTGCCACTTCCCGACCTTCCGGAGGTCCATGGAGGTGACGGAGCAGATCGTGGGCCTGAGGCCCGCGGCGGTGGAGCTCGTCGACCGCACCATGATCGAGCTCGGGCGCGGCATCCCGATGTACAAGGCGATCCTGGACCGCTTCGTCCAGGGCGAGCCGCAGGCGCTCCTGTTCGTGGAGTTCGCGGGCGAGGACAAGGCGGCGGAGATCGCGCATCTGAAGGGGCTCGTCGAGCTCATGGGCGAGCTCGGCCTCCCGGGCTCCGTCGTCGAGGTGACCGACCCCGCGTTCCAGTCTCAGATCTGGGAGGTCCGCAAGGCCGGCCTCAACATCATGATGTCGATGAAGGGCGACGCGAAGCCGGTCTCCTTCATCGAGGACGCCGCCGTCCCGCTGCGGCACCTGCCCGCGTACACGGAGCGGCTCACGGCGCTCTTCGAGCGGCACGGCACGACGGGGACCTGGTACGCGCACGCCTCCGAGGGCTGCCTCCACGTCCGGCCCGTCCTGAACCTCAAGTCGGAGCTCGACGTCCGGAAGATGCGCGCCATCGCGGAGGAGGCGTTCGCGGTCGTGCGCGAGTACAAGGGCTCGCACTCCGGCGAGCACGGCGACGGGCTCGTGCGCTCCGAGTTCAACCCGCAGCTCTTCGGCGATCGCCTCGTGGCGGCGTTCCGCGAGGTGAAGGGCGTCTTCGACCCGAACAACCGGCTCAACCCGGGCAAGGTCGTCGACGCCACGAAGATGGACGACCGCGCCCTGTTCCGCTTCAAGCCGGGGTACGCGCCCCTTCCGGTGAAGACGGCGCTCGACTGGTCCGCCTGGGGCGGGTTCCTCGGCGCCGTGGAGATGTGCAACAACAACGGCACCTGCCGGAAGCGCGACGCGAGCGTGATGTGCCCCTCGTACCGCGCCACCGGCGACGAGGAGCACGTGACGCGCGGCCGCGCGAACGTGCTGCGCCTCGCGCTCAGCGGCCAGCTCGGCGCGGACGCGCTCACCTCGCCCCGCATGCTCGACGCGCTCGCGCTCTGCGTCTCGTGCAAGGCGTGCAAGCGCGAGTGCCCGACCGGCGTCGACATGGCGCGGATGAAGATCGAGGTCCTCTACCAGCACCACAAGGCGTTCGGGACCCCGCTCCGCGAGCGGATCGTCGCGTTCCTGCCGCGCTGGGCGCCCATCGCGTCGCTCCTCGGGCGGCTCCTCAACCTCCGCAACCGCAGCAAGGTCCTCCGCGCGCTCGCCGAGCGGCTCACGGGCTTCAGCCGGCACCGCGCGCTGCCCGCGTGGCACCGGCGGCCGTTCCGCGACGCGGAGTTCCCCGCGGCGAACCCCGCCGGCGAGGTGGCGCTCCTCGCGGACACGTTCGATCGCTGGTTCGAGCCGGGGACGCTCCGCTCCGCGATCGCGGCGCTGAACGCCGCCGGCTGGTCCGTGCACGCGCTCCGGCCGGCGGACGGCCAGCGCCGGCCGCTCTGCTGCGGGCGCACGTTCTTCTCGTCGGGCCTCGTCGACGAGGGGCGCGAGGAGCTGCGCCGGCTCGTCGCCGCGGCGCTGCCGTTCGCGCGGCGCGGGATCTCCATCGTCGGCCTCGAGCCCTCGTGCCTGCTCACGCTGCGCGACGAGGCGGCGGCGGTCCTGCCGGGCGAGGACACCGAGGCGGTGGCGGCGAAGGCGGTCCTGTTCGAGGAGCTCGTCGCCGCGGAGGTCGAGGCCGGCCGGATGCGCCTGCCGCTCGGCCCGGTCCCGTGGAAGAGGGCGCTCGTGCACGGCCACTGCCACCAGAAGGCGTTCGGCGCGCTCGCGCCGGCCGAGGCGGTGCTGCGCATGATCCCCGGGCTCGAGGTCGCGCAGGTCGCGTCGAGCTGCTGCGGGATGGCGGGCTCGTTCGGCTACCACGCCGAGCACTACGGCATCTCGATGAAGATGGCGGAGGCGGGGCTCCTCCCCGCGGTGCGCGCGGCGGCCGCGGACACGGTGGTCGTCGCGGATGGGACGAGCTGCCGCCACCAGATCCACGACGGCGCGGCGAAGGACGCGGTGCACGTGGCGGTGGTGCTTCACGCCGCGGTGGAGAGCGGCGCGCGCCAGCGCTGAGCGAGCCCCGCGCGCCCGGGCGCACCGGGCATTCCGCCTCGCCCCCACCGCACCGAAAAGGGGCATGATCGGCGTCCGGCGGCGTGGATTCCGCGCCGCGCTCGCGGGAGGAAGCCATGGCGCTCAGGGACCTTCTCGTCCACGTCGACTCGACCGAGCTCGCGGCGAAGCGGCTGCGCGTGGCGGTGGAGCTCGCTCGGCTCCACGGCGCGCGCCTCACCGGGATGTGGGCGGAGGGCGTGTCCATCGGACCGAGCATCGTCGGGCGGCGCGATCCGGACCAGGTCGCGAAGGCCGCCGCGCGCGCGAGAGAGCTCTTCGAGGCGCAGGCGGGCGCCGCCGGCATCTCGAGCGGCTTCTGGAGCGTCGACGCGCGCGACGACGCCGAGCTCGCCGAGTGGGTGGTGCGCGGGTGCCGCTACGTGGACCTCGCGATCTTCGGCGGGCCGACCGGCGACGAGGGCGACCGCCTCCCCGAGGACCTCGTCGAGGAGCTCTGCATCGAGGCCGGGCGGCCGATCCTGGCGATCCCGCCGCGCGTGCCCGTCGGCCGGGTGGGCGACAGCGTGCTCGTGGCGTGGACCGGCAGCCGCTCGTCGGCGCGGGCGGTGAACGACGCGCTGCCGATCCTGGCGCGCGCGAAGGAGGTGACCGTCATCTCCATCCAGCTCCCCGGCGCGAAGTCCTCCGCCGGCGCGATGCCGCC
>DASSQM010000185.1:0-4049 GCA_035702465.1 Anaeromyxobacter sp.
GGTGTTTCGTGCGGGCACGCTGTCGTCCGCGCGCACGCCCGCCGCGGGGGCGGCCCCCCGGCCGTTGGCGCGCGAACGCCTCGATGCCCATCGTGGATTCCGGCACTTGCCCCGAGGCCTGGATCGGCCCGACCCGTGCAGCCCCGCGCTGCGCCTTCAGAGGAGGTTCAACGATGATCCGCCGACTCGCTCCGCTCGTGATCGCGGCCGTCGCGCTGGCGCCGCGCGCCGCCACCGCCTTCGTCAGCGTCGAAGGGTTCTACGGGCTCACGCGGCCGCCGTCCGCGAGCTTCTCGCAGGCGGCGAACAGCGCCGCGAACAACCCGGACCTGCTCGCGAGCTCTCTCAACCTGGCCGGCGCGGACCTGATCCTGCACCTCGACTGGCTCGAGCTCGGCGCCATCGCGGACACGTCGTTCAAGTCCGGCTCGGCGAGCCAGGTCGCGATCGGCGGCCTCGCCGGCCTGGGCTGGGACGTGTTCCGCCGGGTGCGCGTGGAGGCGCTCGGCGAGGTGGGCGCGCAGCGCTACGGCGACTTCCTCAACAACAAGAGCGTCGTCACCGCGAGCTCCAAGTCGGAATGGCTCATGTACGTCGGCCTGCGGCCGGGGATCGCCTACCGCTTCGGCAGCGAGCCCGGGCTCCTGGTCGGCCTCTGGGGCTTCGTCCGGTGGGACCTCACCAGCTCGAACGTCCCGGTGACCGTCGCCAGCGCGTCCGGGCAGTCGCCCGGGTCCCTCAAGCTCGGCGGCGCGACGATCGGCATGGTCGCGCGCGTGGGCGTCGACTTCTAGGGCCGTACGGCGTAGCCGGTAAGGAGCGGCCGGGCACATTTCGCTTCGCGAAAAGTGCCTCGGCCGGATTTCGGATTCCGGCTAATCCTCGACGACCCGGTCCGTCCTGCGCACGCCGAGCAGGTACGGCTGGATGAACTGATCGAGCGCGCCGTCGAGGACGTCGTCCACCTTGCCGGTCTCCACGCCGGTGCGGAGGTCCTTCACCATCCGGTACGGCTGGAGCACGTAGCTGCGGATCTGGGAGCCGAAGTCGATGTCCTTCTTGGCTGCCTCGGCGGCGTCGCGGGCGGCCGCGCGCTTCTGCTCCTCCGCCTCGTAGAGCTTCGCGCGGAGGATCTTCCAGGCGACGCTCCGGTTCTTCTGCTGGCTGCGCTCGTTCTGCACGGCCACCACGATCCCCGTGGGGATGTGCGTGAGCCGCACCGCGGAGTCGGTCTTGTTCACCTTCTGGCCGCCCGCGCCCGACGACCGGTACGTGTCGATCCGGACGTCGGCTTCCTTGATGTCGATGACGATGTCGTCCTCGATCTCGGGCGTCACGTCCACCGCGGCGAAGCTCGTCTGCCGCCGCGCGGCGGCGTCGAACGGGCTGATGCGCACGAGCCGGTGCACGCCCTTCTCGGCCTTGAGGAACCCGTACGCGTACTCGCCGCGCGCGATGAACGAGGCGGAGGAGACGCCGGCCTCCTCGCCGGCGGTCATGTCGGCCGGCTCGACCGCCCAGCCCCTCCGCTCGCAGAACCGCGTGTACATGCGGTAGAGCATCGCCGCCCAGTCCATGGCCTCGACGCCCCCGGCGCCGCTCTTCACCTCGACGATGGCGCCCGCGCGGTCGTGCGCGCCGGAGAGCATCTTCTGGAACTCGAGCCCCTCGACGTCCTTCGCGACCGCGTCCGCGTGCTGCGCGGCCTCGGCGCGCGCGGCGTCGTCCGACGCCTCCTCGGCGAGCTCGGAGAGCGCCTGCGCGTCGTCGAGCGCGCGGCGCACGCGGTCCCACGCCGCGGTCACCTGCTCGAGCTGCGACTTCTCCTTGAGGAGCGCCTGCGCCTTCGCGTTGTCCGACCAGAACCCCGGGTCCTCGCTGAGCCGGCCGATGTCGGCGACGCGCGCGCGCTTCTTCTCGACGTCAAAGCGACCCCCGGAGCGCCTCCAGACGTCGGTTCAGGTCGGCGATGCGGTCCTGGGTCGGCGAGGCCATCGTTCTTCTCCGGCGAGATCGGCTACGGCGCGCGTCTGCGCGTGCCCTTGCGCAGCGCCACGGCGAACGCTCCCGCGGTGAAGACCGCGCACGCGTACGCGAAGAGGTCGCCGAATCTAGTGTAGGGGGTGAGGCCGCGCAAGCGCGGCACCTGCGCGAGGAGGAGCCGCGGGGGCTCCGCCGGATCCGGCGCGAGGTCCGGATCCACGGGGCCGACCTCCAGCGCGCCGGGCGCCACCTCTCCGGTGGGGAGGATCACGGCGGACACCCCCGCGTACGCCGCCCGCACCACCGCCTTCCCCGCCTCGATGGCGCGCATCTGCACGATGGCGAGGAACTGGTACGGGCCCGACGAGTAGCCGTACCACGCGTCGTTCGTGGCGTTCACGAGGATCTCCGGCTCCGGACTCATCCGCGCGAACGCGACGTTGATCTCGGGGAAGATCGCGTCGTAGCAGATCATCGGGGCGAGCGTGACGGGGGTCGCGGTCGCCGTCGGGGTCGGGGTCGCCGTCGGCGTCGATGTCGGGGTCGAGGTCGCGGTCGGGGTCGAGGTCGCGGTCGGCGCCCCTTCCCCTCCCCCGCTCGCCGCCGTCGGCGTCGCCTTCGCGCTCGCCGCCGCCGGCGCCGGCGCCGGCGTGAACTGCAGCACGTGGAGCTCGCTCCCCGCCGCGGACCCCGCGAACCCCGGCACGATCTGGTGCAGGAACCTCCCGAGGACCGGCTCGAGCGGCACGTACTCGCCGAACGGCACGAGGTGGTGCTTCTGGTACTTGCCGAGCACGTCGAGGCCGGGGCCGAGGAGAAAGACGGTGTTCCCGGGCCGTCTCGCCGGCGCGCCGTCGCGGCCGCGCACGGCCTCGACGGTCACGGCCCCGAGGAGGAGGTGAGCGCGCGAGAGCCGCGGCAGCCGCGTCTCGGGCCGGTCGAACGAGACCGGCCGCGACGGCACGTAGAACGGGTACGTCGCCTCGGGCCAGGCGACGAGGTCCGCGCCGGCGCGATCGGCGTCGACCGTGAGCGGCACGAGCCGGGACAGGATCCAGTCGGCGTGCTCGCGCATGCGGTTCTTCACCGACTGGTCGATGTTGGGCTGCACGACGCCGACGGTGAGCGCGGGCGCGGCCGCCATGCGCGCGCGGACGCCGCGCAGGCGCACCTCGCCGTGCGCGACCACCGCGGCGAGCACGACCGCGGCGATCGCCGCCGCCCGCGACGGGAGCCTCCGCTGCTCGCGCCGCGCGGCGAGCCCCTCCGCGATCACGGCGTTCACGAGCACGACGAGCGCGGCGATGGCGTAGACGCCGCCGAGCGCGGCGAGCTGCGCGACCCGCGTGGCCCGGACCTGCGTGTACCCGACATCCGCCCACGGGAACCCCGTGAGCAGGTAGTTGCGCGACAGCTCGAGCGCGCCCCAGACGAACGGGAGGTGCGTCCACGTCGGCCATCCGAGCGCGTCGCGGATCTTCCACGACAGCGCGAACGCGGCCGCCCAGTGCACCGCCATGTAGAGGACGAGCAGCGTGAGCGCGAGGAGCGACAGGGCGAGCGGAAGCCCCCCGAACGCGGTCATCGCGTGCGAGACCCACCAGATCGCGGCGAAGAAGTAGGCGACCCCCGCCACGAGCCCGCGCGCGAACGCGACCCGCCATGTCCCCGCCGCGCGGACGGCGAGGATCGCCGGCACGAGCGCCACCCATGCGAGCGGCTCGAGCCGCCCCGCCGGATCGAGCTCGCGCAGCGCGCCGACCGGCAGGGCGAGGGGCAGCGTCAGCGCGAGGGCGGCGCCGGACGCGGCTGCGGCGGCGTACGGGAGGAGGCGCTTCATCGGAGGGACGTTCTAACGCAGGACGGCGGGGCGATCCGAGGGCCTTCCGCGGCCTATCTGGCCTTCTTCACCACGTCCGGATCGACCTGGATGTCGACGTCGAGCGCCGGCTGGGGAGCGTCCGCCGCGGCGTCGGCCTGCGCCGCGCCGTACGCGGCGGCGGCGGCCAGGTAGTACGCGACGGCCTCGCGCACGAGGTGCCCCACCGGGCGGCCGAGCCGGTCCG